>CAYQMZ010000091.1:0-14461 GCA_964418725.1 uncultured Pirellulaceae bacterium | reverse complement strand
ATTGTTGCCATCAACGATCGACTTACGCACTCTATCGACGAGATCCATCGGATTCTTGCGCTGGCTCCCAAGGACACAACGCTGGACTTCACTGTCATTCGAGACTACGACACATGCAGTCTCCACGTTGCGCTTTAGTGGCCGGCTTCCGTTGATGGGGCGGACATAACAATCTCATGCCATCGCGCGTGAGTGTCTTTCTGCTCAGAGGCAATTGAGTAGAGAGACGTCTCACGCACGAGTAGCAAAAGATTCAGTGCAATCTAACGCGAACGTCGTGTTCGGATCGCCATCAGGCCGAACATCGAGAGGATTGCCAACGAAGAGGCTGAGGGCTCGGGAACAATCTGGCCGCGGATTTCGCCTGGAGCGTTCAGTTCAGTGTGGATGTTGACGTACCACTGACCGCTTAGCAATTGGCTCTCCTGCTCGTCGGTGATCACGGTCGACCCGATCGATGGGCTGGTTAGTCCGCTGATTTCTCCAACGTTCAGAACAACTCCGGCTGTCATTCCGGCGTCGGCAGGACCGTGAAAGTGCATACCGACAGGTGGTCCCGTTAGGTTGTCCCAGGAGATGTTCCAGCCGAGCATGTTGGTAGCAGGATCAAAGGCGATCTGTGCGGTGCCACCTGCATCTGCTGACACGCCGGTTGGCGCGGGGATCTCCTGAGCAACATCAATGATCGCGCTGAGATTGATGTTCGTTGGGTTGACCTGGCCGCGGATTTCGCCCGGCGCGTTGGCTTCCGTATGGAGGTTGAGATATGTGTTGCCGGCCAACAGGCTCGTTGCGAACTCATCGGACACAACCGTGCTGCCCATGGACGGACTGGCAAGTCCACTGATGTCTCCAACGTTGACGCCAACGCCTGCGGTTTCGCCCGGACCGGCCGGACTGTGGAAATGCATGCCAACCGTAGGGCCTGTTAAGCCTTGCCATGTGATGTTCCAGCTAAGTTCGTTGGAAGTGTCGTCAAACATGAGATGCGCGAAGCCAGCAGCGTCATCTGCTACCCCACTAGGGGCCGGAATCTCTTGTGCCGTGTTGACGATGGCCGAAATTTCGTGGACTTCCGCTGTGGCGGCTGCGGTGATGGTCAGAAGTAGGAAGAAAGTGCGAATCATTACTGTTCTCGTTTGGTCTCAATAGTGTGTTGTTCTTGGGGAGTGACGAATATCGGATTCACTGCACTCACTGGCTAGCCCTGCGAAACTCGGAAAAAACGTTTGGCCAAGCATTTACGAACCAGCGAATCGGTTGGATGCAACTTTTTTCGCGTTTGCAGGCTGCCGCAGATATGGATTTGGCGGGGCGAATAGTCGACCATGTGGATCCCCCAACGCGAAGGCACGAAAAAATGGCTCCCGACCAGCATCACTCTGATGAACCATCCGATCCCCTTGAAACCCATGGATCTTCTTCCGTAGACGGGCAGGGAGAAAACGCGTCGGCGTCCACCGCTCCTGGCCGCCTTGCATCTCTGGACACCTACCGCGGTATCGCCATGTTTTTGATGGTGGCCGAGGTGCTGGAGCTGTGTGAGGTGGCAAAACACTTTTCGGGCAACTGGCTGTGGCAGCAACTTTGCATCCATCAGTCGCATGTCGCTTGGGTTGGTTGCACGTTGCACGACATGATCCAGCCATCTTTCACCTTCATGGTGGGCGTCTCGTTACCATTTTCGATTGCCAAGCGACGTGCACTTGGGCAATCGATGACATGGGTGACGGTGCACGCATTTTGGCGAGCGATCGTGCTGGTCTTTCTTGGGATCTTTCTGCGGTCGCTCAGGTCAGAGCAAACCAATTTTACGTTCGATGACACACTGACCCAGATTGGGCTGGGCTACGGTTTCTTGTTTATCATTGGACTCTGGTCAACTCGCGCACAGTGGATCGCGTTAGTTCTAATCTTGGTTGGCTATTGGGCTGCGTTTGCTGCGTACCCGCTGCCTGCGGCTGACTTTGACTACACGACCGTCGGGGTGCCGAATGACTGGCCGCATTTGATGGACGGTTTCGAGGCACATTGGAACAAAAACTCGAACTTGGCACATCACTTCGATGTGTGGTTCTTGAACAAGTTACCACGACCTGAGCCCTTCTTGTTTCACGGCGGCGGGTATCACACGCTGAGTTTCATTCCCACATTGGGTACGATGATCATGGGGCTGATCGCTGGCGGCTTCTTGCGAGGCGGCTTGAGTTCCCTAAGCAAAGTTGGCGTGCTGCTTGGACTCGGTGCGGTCTTTCTGGGCGCGGGCTATGGCCTAGAGATGGCTGGGATCTGTCCGTTGGTCAAGAGGATCTGGACACCTTCTTGGACTCTTTACAGTGGCGGATGGTGCTTCATCATCCTGGCTGTACTGTATGTGCTGATCGATCTGTTCCGCATGCGATGGCTGGGCTTTCCGTTCATCGTGATCGGCATGAACTCGATCGCGATCTACTGCATGAGTTGGATGTCCGAAGGGCTAGTTCAAGACAATGTGCACCGTCACTTCGGCAGTGCGTGGATCGATTTGTTTGATGCTCGTTTCCATCATCTGATCGAAGGCGGAATTATCGTTGGCATCTTCTGGTTGATTCTGTTTTGGCTATACCGACAACGAGCGTTTCTGCGCATTTCGATTTGCTGGAGTTTGCTAGATGCTGGCTAGGTGATTACCACATCCAAGTGATGCCAACGTGAGCACCGTCGTACAGGACTTCTTCTTTGTTGTTCAAAACGATCGGCGACCGAGCGTTTGAGACAAAAGGTGAGTCCGGATTGAAGTGATCCTGAGCCAGGGCGAAGTTGTCCAGGTACATCAGCGTGTACCCACCACGAAGCGTCAGTCGTGGTGTGATTTTGAACAACGCGACTGCTGATGCTTCACCAATGAACGCGACATCCATGTTGTCGTCGTTTCCGTTGACCGGCGTGGCCGAAGTCGTGTCTGTACCGTCGACTTCGAAGGTGTCGATTCGTTCGTTCACGCTAGAATCGTTACCGTAGATTCCGCCTTCGAATTCGATACCAAGCTTGAAGCGAGGCGAAACGCAGACGAATAGGTCACCACCCAGCTGGAAGCCGACTGCTTCGTTTTCAGCTTCGATGTCGTAGTTCAAGAATCCACCGTCAGCCACTTCGCCTCGGAAGAGGAAGTCTTCTTTCAAGCTGACGTATCGAACACCTGCCAGGTAAGAACCGTGCAACAGACAGCCGGCAGATACCCAGCGACGTCGACAGTTCAGTTCGAGGCTGTGAAGCTCCGAGTCGATCGCGATGCGATGCAGTGTCGCGTCGTCGACTGACTGAGGAAATCCGTTTACGTTCACTCCGTTGACGTTCCGTACTTCGCCGAAACCACCGAAGACAGAGTACAGTCCAGCTGGACTGCCATTCACTTGAGCTTCGTCATCGCTGAAGACGCCCATGTAGTTGAGTTCCAGGTTCGTCGATGGGCCGATCAACATCGCGTAGCTTGCGGTGAAGCCATTTGAGTTGTCCGCATCGACGTCATTTAGATTTAGGGCCGAATCCAGAATGTTACCACCTGGGAACGGACCAATCGTCGTTAGGGCCGTGTTTGCAGGCGAGTAATCTCGCTGCAAGTTGATGTAACCAACGGAGAAGTCGTGCCAGATGGGTGTGCAGCAACCGCCGCCACCGAATGGTCCGTTCTGGGTTCCCATCGCCATCGATCCGTAGCCGCCGTAGCGACTTTGGTTCAATGCTCCTAGGCCGGCAAGTGCTCCGCCGCCGAGGCCGCATCCCTGTGGGCCGCAGGCTCCGGCATCAGGACCGCAGCCAGCAGGGCCACAGCTGCCAATGCCACCTAGTATCCCGCCGCCCGAGTCAACACAGCCTGTGCTGCATTTCCGAGCTCGTTTTGCACCTGCGTGCTGCAGGTTCGAAAGGCGGAAGCCTCCGGCAACCGGCGTGACGCCGCAGATGCCGCATCCTTGCCCGTCGCATGCACCGCAAGCACCAAAACTGGCCTGCTGAACAACCGGTCTTCCGGCACTAAAAGAGGCGTAGTTGGCGTTTGCCACGGGCAGAGGACCCGTTTGGGCCTCCGCGTTGTGGACCAACATTGTTTGTCCAATTGCAATCGTGAGTACGTTCACGAGTACCAGCATCCATGCCTGGTGGGTCTTCATCTTTATCTCCAGCATCCGACGATGTCTGTATCCAGCAGTCACAATTGTTGCAATCCAACAAACGCAAACAATCGCTACCGTCGGAACAACTAATCGGCGTGGTATGACGGTTAGAACTAGAACTTTCCGTCTCGCCGTCAGACTATTCGCAAATTGACTGTTTTCACATTCCGTAGCCTGCTGCAGTTAGCCCAGCAGCAAAAGAAAAACGCGACGGCCCAAATTCAGGGACGTCGCGCTTAAATCGTTATCTGTGGCTACTGGGTAGCTAACCGTGCCGATGCGGCTAGTTGCCTGGCTGCTGGCCCTGTCGAAGTGACGATTCGTCCAGCCAATCCAGTTCGTCAAGGACGTCGTCCATGTCGTCGTTGTCTGCCAGCAATGCATCCGTCATGTTTGCCGGTGTAGCTTGCATCGGAGCAGCCACGATTGGGTTGCTTCGCAGCTGCCCAACAGGATCAACATCAATAGGTTCGCCGCTTGCGGCAGTGCCGTCGTTGATGCCGCGAATGACCATCAGGGCATCTAGCGGAGACACAAATCCGTCACCGTTGACGTCAACGAATCCAACCACATCTGGCGTGTCGGGCTCGACAGCCGGAATGGTGAGCTCACCGGTAGTTGGATTGCTCGCACGATTGCTCTGGATCTCTTGGATCACACGCAGCACATCGATTGGGCTGACACTACCGTCGGCACTGACGTCCAACGCGTTGCTTGGGTTTTGCCAAACACTACCTGGATCGATGGTTACGAGATAATCTTCGACTTCACCGTCGGCAGCCATACCGGTTGGAGCAAGTCCACCCGAGCTGCTGAAGCGGAATCGCATGAACGTTTCGCCTGCCGCTGAATTCTCTGGAAGAGTAAACGAAAGCACGTTTGCTCCAGACGAGAGATTTTCAGAAGCAAAGATTTGCTCGCCCGAATCGGCCCAATCGCCGTCGGCATTCAAGTCAATCCAAGCGTCGAGCAATCCGGCGGCACTGGCGACGACTGTTACGCTGTTGTTGCCCTCTCGAGCCAAGACGTCCGGCAGTGTGACACCGTCGTCCGCACCGTCGCCCGCTGCATTCGCGTTGGGTTGTCCGTTCTCGTCGCGAGTAACAGCGTTGCCGAGGAAGAATCCGCCAACCAGGTCATGGAAGGCACCGTTGTCGGCCAATACCGTTGGGTAAGGCTGTGGTGCATCACCGTAGTCGCTACCGACGGCCGTGGTAACAGAGAAGTTCGTGTCACCCGTTGGCAGGTTCGGCTCAAGTGCGTTGCCGGCGACGTCTTGAATGGTCGAAGCCAACTCAAGCTGGTAGTCGCTGCCGCTTGGCCAGATGCCAGCGATCGGTGTCAGGCGAATGACTCCGTTGGTTGCATCAAAGCTGTAGATGTAATCCAAACCATCTTCCAAGATGCGGCCATCGCGACGCAAAATCACCGATTCTGATGTAACGGTGCTTGTGTCGATTCCCGTTCCTTCACCGATTCCCGTGCTGTCAGAGAACTGCAGTCGGAAGCTTGTGAGCGTACCGGATTCCAGTGCAACGATGTTCGGAGCCGGGTTCTTGTCGTTGCCGGCTTGATCGTTGTCACGAGGCGAAATCAGGGTGACCGTTGGGCCAGCGAAGTCGACTCGGTCGATGGCACCACGATCCTTAAAGACGTTTTGTCCCAGGCCGCTTGGCGTTTCGACGTTCGGATCGTCTTCACGTAGTTGCCCCAGAACGTCACGCTCTGGCGAAAGCACGTTCGATCTTGGAATGCCCAGTGGTTCCTTCAGAGCGACCAGTTGTGGTCGATCTTCCAAGGAGTCCAGCGAGCTGTCGATCGCACGTGACAACTGCGATAGGTAGAAGTTGTCATTCGCGATGTCAACGAACAATGGTTCAGTGGACGACAGTTCCAGCGGGAAGTCACCGATGTTGATGCCGGCGGTGTTCTCAATGTTGTGCTGGAACAGATTGCCACCGACTACCGAGTCCTGCGTCGAGATGTCGGCTCGTAAACCTTCCTCGAGGTTGACCGTGATGTTGTTGATCAACGTTGGGAATGCGTTGTCGTCGACCACGAT
This sequence comes from uncultured Pirellulaceae bacterium, assembly GCA_964418725.1. Taxonomy (GTDB): domain Bacteria; phylum Planctomycetota; class Planctomycetia; order Pirellulales; family Pirellulaceae; genus CAYNJG01. The sequence continues at coordinate 8,248 of CAYQMZ010000091.1, read as the reverse complement.
TCCGGCATCGTTGTAATCGTCAACCAAAACCGTCTTGATAGCATCTTCGTTTTGAGCTGGCTCGAAGACGTCAACGGTAATCTCTTTGTTATCCGTCAGCGTACCGCCGTTACCGACGATTGTGTTGTTGACGACACGCGTGTAGGTGCGGACACCTTCGACTTGGTCGTACCACGGTGTAAACCAGTCGTTCAAACGAATCGCGTTCAGCGACTCACCCGCAGCAATGCCGACAACGTCCGCCGCGCCTTCGATAAACAGAGGGCTTAGCGATTCGGTGGACGAGTTTTGGTACACGACTACGTCCAAGCCAGAACCGTTGATGGCCCGCGCGAGTGCGGTCGACATGTTCGGATCAGCTGGATCCCCAGTTCTTGGCATGCAGGCAAACGTGTGCGGGCAATCCGCTGTGTTTTGAATGAATACCGGAACTGTTGGGGTGACGTTTTGCAGCACGTCATCAGTCGTGAATTCGAACTGTACCGTTTTGCCCTGATTATCCGTGATGGCAAAGATGAACGGGAAGTTGTCGTCCCAAACCTCTGCTTGGAACGCTTCACCGGCCAACGGTGGAGTGATCATGAAGCCACCCGCATCGCCGCTGACGTGAACACCACCAGCACCGCTGCGTGAGATGACGTTGTTGGAGACAACGACACCTGGTAGCTGATTCTGGATGTTCTGTGCCGCGAAGTTGCGTGTCGCACCCAAGCTGGACGTGTAGTCACCTTTTTGTGGAGGTGAGTGTACAAGCAAGCCTTCAGGGTCGAAGAGGATTGGATCGGGCACGGCTCGATGTCCGTCTTCCGTCACGACGCCAAACATCTGAGAGTTCGAAATCGTATTCGAATCGATAATCACTTGTCCTTGAGTGACCTCGGCATTCGATGACTCCGTCGACTCAGTGATTGCAAACTCGATGGACGCTCCATCAGCTACGTAGATTAGTCGACCATGTAACTGAATTGCATTGGAAGTCATCGGTTCTGAAATCGAGGCATCAGCACCGGAAGCCGTAACTCCCAAGAATGCAGATACAGCCGGCGAATTCAGCACGTCTCGAATTGTGGTTGCTACTTCGACTGCCGTATCGTCAACCGTGAAGGCTACTGGTACGCGTCCTGATGTAACACCGTTTTCAAGTGCCGTTTCGTCGAACTCTAGCGTTAGCGATTGGTCGCCGTTGGAAAGTTCGATAGAGTCTCCGTCGACCAGTTCCAGTCCCGATGGAGCGAACAGCGTGGTCGAAGAAGCGAATCGATCTCGTGGATCAAACAGTTCGCCTTCGGCAACACGATTTAGCGTCGGAGTGGAAGCCGTGCGGATTTCTAACTGGTAAGGTCCTGAATTCACGCCAAGGAACGTCGGATCCACAATGAAGCCGGGTTGCTCTGGCAGGAAGTGAGAACGATCGACGTTTTGGATCCATTCAAGACCATCGTAGATCGTATCCGCGTTGTCGTCGTTGACGCCGCCGAAGCCTCCGCCTCCTCCTCCGCCATTGTTGTTGTCATCAGGCAGTGTTGGAGGACGTCCGTTGATGTCGTTGCGAATCAAGTCGTAGTCGCTGCCCCGACGACGTTGCGTCTGAGGTCGTAGAACGGGGACTCGTTCGTCGATGTTCTCGGATGGGGAAAGCGAAAGTAGATCCAGGCTGCTAATGCGGTGATCTTGGATCTGCTCGCCTCGCGATGCAAAACCAATGATGATGTCGTCTACATAGACGCCAGTGTTTGGCACAACAAAGTTGTTGTCCGTTTCATCAAACGGATCTTCGTCTTGTTGATTATTGTTGTTGCCGTCTTCGTCGTCGCCGACTACGTACTGCAACTGGTTGTCAATGCCACGTGCCGGATCAAACAAGTGGCCAGCGTCTCCCGCAAGCGATGAAGCAAGGCCAAGTGGACCAGGAGAGTCGACGGATTGATCACTGAGGAAGATCGTATTCTCATACGTCTTGATCGTGTCAGCGTGACCACCTGCGAACTCTTCGGCAAGAGCTGCTGCCACTTGAGCTGCCACGTCGTTTGCAGACATGCTGGCATCATAGGCAATCAGGTTCACGTCGCCGGCTGCATTCGCCCCAGCGACTCCGCTGACGCTCATTGTGCTACCGGCGGCCAAGTCGACAGAGTCGACGCCATCTAGGGTCAGGCGTCGAACGAATTGCGTTGCCGTGATGCCGGTGTCGCTGTTGTTCAGTTCAGCACCGATTGCCGAAGCAACGTCGACGGCCGTCATTGTGTCGGTGACGGCGACAGGAGTCACTTGCAGCAAGCCAGTTCCTGTTCCGCGGAGCGTTACCGATGGATCGCTGATTCGAACGATATTGCCATCTGCCGAAGCGGTGTATGGCAAATCGGCTCCGTTGATCGCATCGACCAACGCGTCCACCAAGCTACCGCTGGTCAGGTCTACCCCGACAGAAGAACTTGGCACATCGCCATCGTTATCAAAGGCGAATCGCGTCAGCGTTCCATCCAGATCTAACTGGAATGATTGACGGTCTGCAGGCACTAAGTTCGGCGAAACGTAAATGCCACGCTGCTGAAGTGCAGGTGCGTCCGACTTAACAACCTGGACTGCGGCCAGTGTTGATGCAGAGTCTCGAAGCAAGATCATCTCGCCATCGTCGATCAGAGCACCGTTCGGTACGCTGAGTTGAACCCGCGAATCGAATTCGAAGGTCGTACCGTCAACGACGAACTGATCTCCATCGGAAATGAGTTCACCAGGTACTGCTCGAAGCTCGATAACACCACCGTTGCCGAATCCTAGACCACCTGCAGAGCTAAAGTCGAATCGAAGACGCAAGCTTGAGCTGCCGGCAAATTGCGACAGGTCGATGCGAGCTTGACGCCAAATCGTTTCTTCTTCACTCGGCACTGGTAGTGGAGTATCCACGTCTTGTGGATTGCCCTCACCATCAAGAACGCTGCGGTTCTCGGTGTACGGATCACGGCGACCGTTGCGACGTAGCAAGAACGTATCGTCGTTCGGCTCTAGTGGATCTTCTGGGTACAGCTCAGGCTGGTCTTCCCACGTGTTGTCGAACAATCGTGCGACACCGTCGGTGACATCAGCAATCTGGTTACTGCCAAGCAGCACCCATTCACCGCGGCCTTCTTCCGCCACTTCGTCCGTGACGTATACGCGGAATGAGTCGATGCCGACCGACGCGTCCGGATTGGCCGCCGAAACGGCATCTGTTGCGAGGTGGTAGTTGAAGTACAGGACGGGTTCATCAAGAGCCGAGAAACCTTCAAGGTTAAACGGATTCGTCACCAACGAACCGTGTGTACCACCGGGGAAGTTGTAGTTCCGGTTTTCCGTTAAGTCTGTGTTGGCATCACCAAAGTGGAAGCTAAGTCCCTGGTCCGCCGGGTCACGCAGCCCAAGGTCATCCAATCGACCGTGGCCGATATCAACGCCTTTGCGATCGGTGATATGCCATAACGTTTCATCGGCTGGAGAGAACAGCAGGCCGTTCGCACCCCCGACGCCCGTGCTCACCGAGTGGGCACCGTTATTGAATACCTCTTGTGGAATACCGTCGGTATTAAACGCGAACACTTCTCCACGTGAAGTCGTGGCAAACAGCGTCTGAGCGTAACGGCCGCCCTCGATGTTTGCAGGCCCCAGTGTCAGGCCACTGAATCGCTCGCCGGCCAGATCGACAGCCGATGAGACATAGCGAGCTTGGATTGGGTTTCCACCCGACTCAGCATCAAAGCTTGGTACCGTGTAGAGTCCACCACCATCGGAAACAACGAATAGTTCGCCATTGACGAAGTGCATCCCTGTTAGGCGACCACCAGGATTGTCGCCGCCGATGCGGAATGTGTCACCGTCGGACGTGCCAGCGAATGTGTTGCCGGAGAGTTCGACGATCCAATGGTCAGCACTTCCGCCGATTGCGTCGGCAATCTTCTCGGCCACTTCTTCGCGGCTGTCGTTGGGATGAATCTCGATAGCGGTTGCGTCCGCATTCTCGAGCCCATTGGAAGCAGTCGACTCAATCACAACGCCGCGATCGATCAGGTCAGTGACGACGGCACTTCCGTTCGGAAGTACGATGCGGTCATTCAATGAAATCGCATCTTCACCGACAAGGTCTTGAAGGGTTGCGATGACGTCTGCTGTCGTTGAAGTTTCTTCAACAAGGAACGCTTGACCGGTCGAAACACCCGTCGAGCCTTCTACGCCAAGGCCCGCTGAATTGACGACGATGCCGTTTGCAGGTGAATCACCTTGCAAGCTGATGCGATTGTTTACACCTGTCGCTTGGATTCCCATGTCGGCGCCGTTAATGGCGTCGACGATGACCGTCATGATATCGCCGGTAATGACAACCGGGACGTTTCCTTCTGCGACACCGTCACCGAAATCGATTTCGAAGGTCGCGGTCTGTGCGTTCAGATCGCTACCGCTGGTTAGCGTGAACGTGTCACCGTCGGCAATCGCAGCTGCGTCGGTCACAGTCAAGACTTGACCAGTCTCGGCCTCATAACGGATACCGTTGATGGCGAAGCTGTCACCGTCAACAAAGTTGCGACCCACCGTTGGATCGAGGTCGAATACGACTTCGCCGCCGATGTTGATTTCGAAGACCGTGTCACCCTCGAGTGTGATCGTCATTCCGTCGGTGATCGTCATCTGGCCATCGACGATTACGTCCGTTGCGATCGATAGGAATCCGTTTGGATCACCTTCGTCAGCTCGTCCGTCACAGTTCGCATCACCCGTGTCGACACAGATGACACCACGTTCTGCGATGTTGGTGAAGCCGCTGAGTGAAGTCGGTGGTTCGATGCCTTGCAGCAGTTCTTCGTCGACTTCTGTGCCGAGGATGTTACCCCGTGGAACGGCAAACTGATAAAGAATGTTGAATACGCCGATGTCGGGGCGGTGCCCAATCGCGTAACCGATTTCGTCGTCGAAGAACTCGATCGCTTGGAATTGAACGCCCGTGTCCGAGGCTTCGATTTCTGGAAGGGCCTCTGGGTCGTCCGCCGGCACCTGCATGCTGGTTACGAGGCCGTCGTCGGTGAACTGATTGTTTCCGGCACCGCCGCCGCCGCCACCGTCGTCTTCAACACCACGCTGTGACGCGTCGTCGGGATTGATGACCAGGTAGTTACCAGAGTTTGCGTCGACATCACCAAGGCTGTAGGCGTAGAAGTTCCAGTCCTCAGACTCCGGCGTGCCAAAGCCAGCACGTAGGTCGAAGTCACCGATAGGAATGTTCAATGTTCCCACTTCTCCGCCGTTCGAGCCGGTGAATGGGTTCACTAGGTTCAGGCTGGTTTCCGTACTGATGAACAGTGGAACGTCACCTAAGAAGTGAGGCAATGCGTTCGTCGAAACTTCCTCGTCGGTGATTTCGAACGAGTCGTCGAGAACTCGAAGGACCGTATCGACTGGTTCCAGTCGGATGAACGGGTTGTTCGGAAGTGTCGTGTCCTCGAAGACGCCACGTCGGGTATCGTCCTCACGCTCAGGGTCTTCACCGGGAACAGAAACACCGAATTGCGAGTACTCAGCAGGTAGTAGTCCTGCCGTGACCGCGACGAAGAAACGGTAGGTTCCATCCAACGAAGGCAATGACGTTGGCACGATTGGCACGGGGCCAAGGAACGGGTCGGAAGTGCTAACACTACCACGTGTCATGTCATCCAGATCGGCACCAGCGAGTGGAGCTGGGATATCGTCTGTATCTCGACCGCTGTCCGACGAGTAGACGAGCTTCACGCCGGTCAATTCCTCTCCGCTGCCAGCCGGACGATAAAACGCTTCATAAACAAAAAGCGATGCGTCTGGACCTGCGATGCCGTCCGCGTAGTCCATATCGAAAGTCAGCATTGTTTCGCCGCTGACTTCGAATTCGTACCAGTCAATGTCTGTGAAGAGCGCGAGCTGATCCGGTGGAAGGAAGACTTCCGGTGCGAAGGCAGCATCCAATGACCCTGCGATGGAAATGGAACCATTTCGCGTCAGGTCGATGTTGCCGACCTTCTGCGGACTTTGGAATTCCGTCTCATTCGGAAGCGTCGTCCGAGCGTAAACCGGCAATTCTGGGAACAGCCGCAACGGATCTCGAACAAGATCTTCGTACCGCACCTCATCCCATGCCACTGAGAAGCGGTCGTCTTGGCGAGCGGGAGAGAATGGATTGTTTTCACCGAACGTTGCGATTGGTACGTCGTCGTTCAGCGAAGCATCTTCGGCAACCGTTCCAGCTAGTGGAGAAGCACCCGGTAGGCCTCGTACACGGATACCATCGACGGCATAGCTGATGTCGGCGTAGCGTACGGTGGAACCTGGCAGCTGGTCGGCTTCTTGCAAACGCATTTGCAGTTCGTATACACCGCTGGATTCGCCAGCTGAAACAACATCGATGCGGTCGCTGCTACTTCGGACACGAACGTGATAGGTGTTGCGTGTTCCGGAGGCACCTGGAAGGAATACGCGGAAACCTGCATCCTTCACGTTAGTCGAGAAGTAGTCTTCTCCACCGGTCGGATCTACAGGCAGCGTGTTCGCAAGCAATCCAGACGTGACTAGTAGCGAAGACTCGCCAGTCATTTCGTCGTAGGAGTTGTCTGAACGAACCAAGACGCGACCGTTGGCATCAACCAGCTCGACAACGGTATCCAGAGTTGCATCCGTTCGGTCGATATCGAACCAAACCTGCGTATTGGACTCGGCATCAAAGCTGTAGACGTCGACGTCACGGTTGCTATTCAGTAGACCCTGAATCGTGAAGCCAAGGCGATTGTTCTCGTCACCGGACTTCAGATCAGGAGCAATTGATCCCACGAATTCGGCCAAGTTTGGTACGGCGTTACCAATCTCGGATGAATCCGTCGACTCGCGTTCGATGACGATGTCGACGTTGGTGTCGTTGGCCAGGGTCTCGAACGTGATGCCTCGCCAATCACCTGGCACGGGACCACCGATGACGTCCCAACCAATCAGGTCGAAGGCTTGACGGTCAACCATCGTCAGCTCCACCTCTCGGCCAGGAGCCGCTGTTGGGTCCATCATTCCCAGAGCGAGCCCTTCGAGGAATTGGGCGTCCTTCAAGTGACTCGCCTGATTGCCGTCGCCATTTTCCGAGCCTCGCGACAATGGGATATCCCCAACCGTTATGCGAGGAATTTCAACTGGTGGGAAGTTGCGAGGTGTAACCGGGTCAAAGAATCCGCCGTCATAGAAGACATGCTCTTCGCGTGGATCCAGATTCCGTGATGCGTTAGCAAAGTCCTCAGCACCTTCTCCAGGCGACAGACGGAATAGGTCCAGCGTATTGACGGATAGATTTCGTCCGCCAGTTCCTGGATTACCAAGTGCAGCGTCAACGGTGTCCACTTCACTAACGAAACCGAGCGTATGGCCAATCTCGTGCAGCATTACACCGGTGAAGTCGAACTGAGCAGGAAGGATTCCATCCGAGCGATCAAAATCCCAAAGTTCGTAGTCGATGTTCATGAAGATCGTCCCGTCCAACGCCTCAGTTGGGTCGTAGAGGGACGGCGTTCGTGGTAGGCCAGCCGGTGCGAAACCAAGCGCCTTGGCGTTCGCCATCGAGATCGCCATGTTGCGGTCGATGGTAAACGGATCATCCGGATCGTCGGGCAGGATCACATTATCTTCGAACGCCTCGTAGTCCGGCAGCAATGCCGTGATGGCTTCGTGTGCACGTCCACTGGCGTCCGATTGAAGTTGGCGAACAACGTTGTCGAAGTCCAGGACTGCAATCTCGTTTGATGCTACCCCTAGGACTCCGTCGCCGAGTGCTTCGAACTCGACGTCCAGCGTGACGCGAATCGGGTCCTCAACGATTGATTCCCAGATTCGAGCTGCGAGCTCGGCAGCTTCCCGATACTGCGGTAGATCTCGCATGATCGGTCCGAAGTTCAGGTCTAGTTGGAAACTGTCGGCCGGCTGTGTTGGCAACGGACGGTTGAAGCTACTGGTCACCAACAACGGTTGACCACTTGTGTCAAAGCCAGCGCCGACCGTGTCGTCATAGAGGGAAGTCATGACGACCGGATGCCCTGGTTGACCGACAACGTCCAGGATACCGCCGACGCGGTCCAGGGTTCCGGAGCTGCTTCCACTCGCGACAAAGCCTGCATCAGCGGTAGAGAGCTTGATGACTAGGCTCTGTTCGCTGCTACTCTCCAGGCGAACACCACCGGTGCTAACGAAGTCTGGAACATCAATGCTGTCAAAGACGATGTGA
>CAYQMZ010000090.1:0-14478 GCA_964418725.1 uncultured Pirellulaceae bacterium | reverse complement strand
TTTAGTCGCGCCCGAGGGGGCCGTGGAGGAGGAAGCCCTGGTGGCGGACGCCCCGGCAATGACGGCCGAGGCCGAAGAGCTGATGACGGAGACCGCGATGGCAGACGTCCTCAGCGGCCCGAGTGAACTTTGGCCTACCGATATCCAGATGCGAACTGGCCTACGTCAAGTCAGCTGGAACGAAACAAATTCATTCACGCCAAGATATCTTTGATCACTTCGCCCGCTACATCTGTCAGTCGGTAACTGCGTCCATTATGGAAGTAAGTCAGCCGTTCATGGTCCAGGCCTAACAGATGCAAAATCGTCGCGTGTAAATCATTGACGCTGACGCGGTTCTCTACCGCCGCATACCCGATCTCATCCGTCTCGCCATAGCTCGTGCCGCCTTGAATGCCTGCACCCGCCATCCACTGCAGGAAGCCGTTTGGATTGTGGTCGCGCCCGTTTCCATTTTGCGAAATGGGCATTCGTCCGAATTCGCCGCCCCAGATCACCAGCGTCGAATCCAACAACCCACGTGCCTCCAAATCAGCAAGTAGCCCCGCGACAGGAACATCCGTCGCCTCACAATGTTGCGTGTGGTTTTTCGACAGGTCGTTATGTGCGTCCCACTCACCATCGCTGTAGACCTGAACAAACCGCACGCCACTTTCAATTAAACGTCGGGCCATTAAGCACTTCGAGCCGTAAGACTTCGAGGCAGGATTGTCGATGCCGTATAGCCGATGCGTAGCTTTGGTCTCGCGTGCGAGATCGACGACTTCTGTTGCTTCCGTTTGCATACGGTACGCAAGCTCGAACGACTGCATCCGATTGGCGAATTCAGCATCTGCCGCATGACGCTTCATGTGTTCATCATTCAGCCGCGCCATCAGATCCAACTGGGCTCGCTGATCCTGTGCCGTTATCCGCGGCTGCCGCTTTAGATTCAGAATCGGTGCACCTTGCGAACGAAAGAGTGTGCCTTGATACGTCGATGGTAAGAAACCAGCGCCCCAATTGTGCGGTCCTCCCTTGGCACCTTTCGTGTTACCCATCACGACGTAGCCTGGCAGGTTTTGATTTTCACTGCCCAATCCGTACGTCACCCACGCTCCCGCAGTTGGAAAGCCGACACGTGGTAGGCCACTATTGATCTGATAGATCGCCGGTACGTGATCATTCGACTCGCTGTAGCAAGACTTGATGAATGCCATCTTGTCGACGTGCTTCGCGACATTGGTGTACTTGTCGCATACCCACTGCCCACACTCGCCATACTGTTTGAACGAAAACGGTGACTTCATCAGCGGTCCAGGGTTACCAAAGAACGCTTTGATGTCAGTCTTCTGCCCATCACGCTTCGTCAGTTCCGGCTTTGGGTCGAACATGTCGACGGCGCTTGGTGCGCCTTCCATGAATAACCAGATGACCGATTTTGCTTTGGCGGGAAAATGCGGAGCCAAAGGCTTCAGATCTGTACGAGGTTGTTGGGCGGCCAACAGCTTCTGATCCGCCATCAGGTTCGCGAGTGCCAACAGACCGGCGCCGCCTCCAGCTCGAGAGAGCCACTCACGTCGACTCAGCAAACTTGCAATCCGACCACACGGAAACTTGTTGGCATTGTTAGAAAGATTCATAGCACTGATAACCTTCTGGCTAATGTCTTCACGCACCCAAGATTGTACATGAACGCACGAGGCCGGTCAGACTTTCGTGTGCTTCCAACCGCCATGCAAAAACCGCGACATCATCAGCACTGCCCGAACACAGATATCGGCCACCATCAGCCACCATGCGGCTTGAAGCAACGCGTGATTGGGGCTAGTTGGGTTTAGCGCACTGGACCATGACGTGAAAACCTCGACATGCAGAAACAAATACGTTCCGACGATACGCACGCCCAGCATCCCCAACACATTGATGACCAGCGGCAGTCGTGTATCGCCCGCACCCCGCAGCGCCCCCGTCACGATCATATTGGTTGCCAGCATCGGCATTGCAATCGACGCAATACGCAGGAGTGTGGCCGCCTGTTCGGATGTGACTAAGTTCTTTCCGCCCGTGAAAAAGTTCGAAGCTTGAAGTCCGGAGGTGTAGAAAACAACGCCAGCTAGTGACATGACGCCGCCACCTAAGAATAGAGCGGCCCAAACACTTTTGCTCGCGCGCGCCGGATCTTTGGCCCCAAGGTACTGCCCCGCCAGAGTTGTGGCCGCGACCTGAAATGCCGTTCCCGGCAGGTACGCGAGAGACTCGATGCGAATCGCCAGACTGTGCGCGGCTGCCTGAGCTGTCCCCAGCCCGTTGATCAACGCAACAAACCAAAGATGGCAAATCAAAATCAACAACACATCGATGCCACCTGGAACACCAACCTTCAACAATCGTCCGGATAGATCCCGATCCAAACGCAAACAGGATTTATCCAACTTCAATCCAGATCGCCCGCGTAGCATCCAGGCAATCAATATCGCGGCACCGATCACGTGGCTGATGGCAGTTCCCAGCGCGATGCCGTTCCAGCCCATCTTGGGCAACGGCCCCACGCCGACCACCAGCGAGATACTGAAGATGACGTTGCAGACGTTGACGATGACTCGAACGACCATCGCCGAAAAGGTATCGCCGACTCCGTGCAGGCAAGAGATTGCCACACGCTGAATCATGATCGCAGGAATAACGGGAACCAGATAACGCAGGTATATCTCAGCAAGTTCGGCGGCGTCTGGCGGCAGTCTCAGCGTCTGTATTAACCAGTCTCCGCCGACGGCAAGCCAAGCCGTAACAACCGCGGACAAGATGGCCCCCAACAGAAACGCTTGATTGGCGGCACGATTGGCTAGTTCCCAGTCATTGGCCCCTGAAAATCGAGACACCAGGGCCGTGGAACCGATCGCAACGAACGAGAACAGGCTGGGAATCAGCCACATCAAATACGCCATCTGGCCGATTGCGGCCAGATACTTGTCACCCGGCAAAAAATTGCCCGTCAACCACGTATCCACCAAGCCAACCCCGACCGCCAGTATCTGCTCGGCCAAGACGGGCAAGGCCAGAGCAATCACAGCGCGGACGGTATGGTTGGGCAGTTGCCGTGTTGTGACCATGCGAACGGCCGAACTCGGCATTCGAGGATTCTAATCGCGAACGGATCGACGCCTGCCAACAGCGAGGCAACTAACTGGCAGGGTCATATTCGTCAGCGGACGGATTGTGTGAGGTGGCACTAAAGCCCACCAAAGCCAACAGTGCGAAGGTGACAGCTCCACCGATTACCAGTTTACCGGCGACTGGGTCGTTGACCTTAGTCTGCATCGCAGAAATCGCTTGGGCAAAGGCAGCGACAACTCCGAAGGTCATCAGGATGTTCCAAACCCATCGTCGGCCACCTGTTGGCGTGTCTTCACCAAGCAGACGACGATTGTTCATCAACGCGAAGAACGCGACGTATGCGATCGGCAGGAGAATCGCCCCGAAGGTCGATGCCATGATGATCAGCCAAGTCTTGGATTCACCCATCCAGATCATGGGCCAGCAGGCACCCACAACACCCGCGATCAACGCACCAATCAATTTGATAGGCATGTTTTCGTAGGCACCGCAAAGTTCGGCAATCGCGAACCCATTGATCATCATCAGAATGATGATCGTGGAGAATCCCATGCCGAACGCACCGAGTCCGAAGACCAAGTTGGCATTTTGCTCGCCCAACAATGGAGCCAACGATTGCGCCAACTGCCCTGCGTTTGGCTTGACCAATGTGGCGGCCAGCTTGCGTTCTTCTTGAGACATCGTTGCGGTGTAGTCTGCGATCAACTGCGTACGAGCTGCGTCTTTCGCCTCACCAGCTTCCATGGCATCGACTTCCGCAAAAGCGTCTGCATTTTCATGTTGCATGCGGGCAGCAATCGTGGCACTTGCCGGTTTGAACAATGAGCTTTTCTGGACGGCTTCGGCATCCGCACCAAGGAAATTTTCGTCCGCTTTGGCGTGAAACGAGTGAGCCGATGCGATCACGATGCAACTGGTCACCAGAATGAACGGAATCGCCATTCCTGTAATCAAGTCAAAGCGTGCGAGGCCTCGGAACGGTTTGTCCCAACCACGGTTCATCATTGAGTAAGGCAGCAAGAAGGTCATGTTGATGCCCACCACCGTAGCCGTGGTACTGATCATGACGGACTGCTGGCTGGTCGTGAGACGCGATGACCAGAATTCTTTGTTGCCATCGGATAACTCCGACATGAGGCTCGCGATCCCCGGCGACGGATTCGACCATTGACTGAAGTCTGGGATCAGTCCCATCAGGATGTTGTTCCAATCCAGTGCATTTTGCGTTGTCAGCTGAACAACGGCAGCGACAAAGCAAACGCCGACCATGCCAATCAGCAACTTCAAAACGATGTCGAAAATCTTGCTGGCCCAACCACCCTGAAGGCTAAGGAAGACCATCACAGACGCGAGCACCAACAGGAAGAAGGAAATCCCAAACTTAAAGGCGTCCGTGTTTTGGACCGTGCCCGGCAGCAAGTTCTTTTCCAGAATGTCAAAGCACAGCGCGAACTGTGGCATACACCAAATGATGTTCGCCATGATCGTCGCGGTGATCCAACCAACGCCAAGAACAGGGTTCACGTATTCGTTGATCGCCTGATAGGGACGCTTGCCCGATGACAAGACGACGTAGCTGATCGCCGACAACATGATGACGCCAACGATGATGGCAATCAGATTCAGCCACAGCATCGACGTGCCGCCCAGCACTCCTAGGTAGAGTGCACTACCTAGTGAACCACCGCCAAGCGTAATGGCACTCTGCAACCATCCGGGTCCAGACAATCGAAAGAAAGCCAACAGCGTCGAGAAGAACCCTTTCTCGTGAGCACTAACCAGGATCTCACGATCACGGAATACTTTGGTTGCTTCTGCCATGGAGATTCCTCAGTCTTGAACTCTTTAAAACGCTGCCCACTGAATCGCAGGCCAAACCCTGCATCGCGATATTAGTTGGTGCCGATGGCAACCGGAACGAACTACCCGTGCAATTCCGCCAAATAGCGTTCTGCATCCAGAGCTGCCATGCAACCTGTTCCTGCAGATGTGATGGCTTGGCGATAGTAGTCGTCAGCCACGTCGCCCGCAGCGTACACACCTTCCACGCTGGTGTTGGTCCGGAACCCCTTGGTCCAACGTATGTATCCTTTGTCGTTCATCTCGACCTTGCCCTTCAAGAACGACGTGTTCGGAGTGTGGCCAATCGCCACGAACATGCCGCCAACATCCAGGTCGCGTGTCGAGTCATCCTTGGTGCTCTTCAGCTTCAGGCTAGTGACGACATTGCCGTCGCCCAAGACTTCGTCGACCACATGGTTCCAAACGATTTCGATGTTGGGATGGTTCTTCGCTCGTTCCTGCATGATCTTTGACGCACGCAGCTCGTCACGCCGAACGATCATGTAGATCGTGGCTGCGTCTTTCAAGTTTGCGAGGTACGCGGCTTCTTCAACGGCCGAGTCACCACCTCCGACAACAGCCAGTGGCTTGCTTCGGAAAATTGGCAAAGCACCGTCACACACAGCACAAGCACTGACACCTTTGTTCTTGTATTCTTCTTCGGAATCCAGGCCCAAGTAGTTGGCTCGAGCACCAGTCGCGACGATCACGGTGTGAGCTTCCACAGGATCACCGGACGCGGGAATGACTTTGTAAGGCTTACTGGAAAAGTCGACGTCCACGATGTCGTCGCCTACCACGCGCGTGTCGAAGTTCAGCGCCTGCTGCTTCATCAGCTCCATCAGCTCGATGCCTTGGACGGCATAGTGTGGCACGCCGTCCTTTTCGTGGGCTTCGCCGGTTGGGACCGGTGGCAGGTTCCAGTGTCGACCTTTGTCGACGGCACTTTCGACGAACGCGCGAATATTCCCGGCTGGGAAACCGGCAAAGTTCTCGACTTCCGTCGTGAATGCCAACTGCCCCAACGGAATCATTTCCGGCTTTGGTGTGCCTTCGAACAATAGCGGGTTCAGGTTTGCTCGCGCGGCGTAAATTGCTGCAGACCAGCCTGCTGGTCCACTTCCGATAATAACGACTTGCTCGGGCACCTGTGATCTCCTTCCAAGATTACCGCAGGGAGGCCGATGGACTGCAGGCACTTACCGCAGCTCACTATGCCGCGATCTAGCCAACGCAGTTCGACCACCCCATTTCAAAGCGAATTATAGATGTCGGGCTGGTTTGCTCATAGGACAGACTTCACGATCCACCGTGCCGCTTCTTAACCCATGTTCTTCACCAATGTAAAGCAGCCGGCCCTTGCCCAAATGGACGATAGGCGAAGCAAGTTATCACCGAAGAGCATCTGAAATAGGCAACATTCCATGGTACGATCGTGGAGTTCTAGTCCTGCGAGAGTTTCCATGAGCACATTGTTCGTCGCGATCGGTTCCTTTGTTGCGTTCATCATCGCTTACAACACTTACGGCCGCTGGTTGTCTCGGCAAGTTTTCGCATTGGACGCCGATGCAGTTACCCCCAGCCATGAACTGCAGGACGGGATCGACTATGTACCTACAAAGACCGAAGTGATTTTCGGACATCACTTCACCAGCATCGCTGGGACTGGGCCAATCGTCGGTCCAGCCATCGCAGTATTCTGGGGCTGGCTACCAGCGCTAATTTGGGTTTTGGTCGGTAGCATCTTTATCGGAGCCGTACATGATTTCGGCTCGCTGGTGGTGTCACTCCGCAACCGAGGCCAGACCGTGGGTGAGGTTGCCGGACGAATGATCAACCCGCGTGCGAAAGTCCTGTTTCTGCTAGTGCTGTTCATGGCACTCACAATTGTGCTGGCGATTTTCGGATTGGTGATCGCTTCGATTTTCGCGTTATACCCCGAGTCAGTCTTGTCCGTTTGGATCGAAATCCCGATCGCAATTCTGATTGGCTTTTGGGTGTACAAGAAAAACGGTTCGCTGTTTATTCCGTCGCTGATCGCGTTGGGAATTCTGTACCTAGCGATCTATGTCGGGGCCTACCATTGGCAAATCGAATTGCCGGCTGGCGAAGGCTTCTATTCACCGGTTGTAATTTGGACGGTGATCTTGCTGGTCTACTGCTACATCGCCTCGGTGTTGCCAGTTTGGACGTTGCTGCAGCCACGAGACTACATTAACAGCC
Organism: uncultured Pirellulaceae bacterium; assembly: GCA_964418725.1. Classification (GTDB taxonomy): domain Bacteria; phylum Planctomycetota; class Planctomycetia; order Pirellulales; family Pirellulaceae; genus CAYNJG01. Next base: position 7,317 of record CAYQMZ010000090.1, on the reverse strand, counting down.
ATCAATTGGTTCTTGCGTTGGTCTTGCTCGTAGGTGGGCTGTGTGTCGCGGGAGTGAATGGTTCTGCGAAGCTAGAAAGTGCTCCCGCCGTATCGGATGTGAACGTCGCTGACGCACCGCCGATCTTTCCCTTCTTATTCATCACCATTGCGTGTGGCGCGGTGAGTGGATTTCACTGTTTGGTAAGTAGTGGAACCAGCAGCAAACAGGTGTCGTGCGAGACGGATGCTCAGACGGTCGGCTACGGCGCGATGCTATTGGAAGGTGCCTTAGCTGTACTGGTGATCTTGGCATGCACTGCAGGAATCGGGATGGGAGCCTTCCAACGAACGGCGTTGCCTTCCGGGGGCTACGATTATTTGCCGCGGCAAGTGAGTCAAACCACGGCCGCTGCAGGCCAAGAGTTGGCGAACGCAGATACGTCGCCTCAAGTGGTTGGCCGTGCCGCCTGGGCACAGCGCTACGACGCAACGAAGGGTTGGAAAGCGTTCGGCTTGGGTGCCAAAGTCGGTGCCTTCATTGAGGGCGGCGGCAACTTCCTGACTCAACTGGGCCTGCCCATCAAACTTGCCATCGGCATCATGGCGGTACTGGTGGCCAGCTTCGCCGCGACCACGTTGGATACCGCCACTCGTCTGCAGCGTTACGTCGTTCAAGAACTGGGAACGACGCTGCACATCCCTCTGTTGCCCAATCGGTACTTTGCCACGGGTTTCGCTGTTGTCCTTGGCGGAGCCGTGGCACTCTTCGCTGGCGAACCCGGCAAAGGCGGACTGATTCTGTGGCCGCTGTTCGGGGCCACCAATCAATTGCTGGCTGGTTTGGCACTGATGGTGATCGTCTTTTACCTTTGGCGGCGCAATAAGCCTGTCTGGTTCGCATTGATCCCGACGTTCATCATGTGTGTTCTTCCGATCTGGGCGTTGAGCTGGCAACTGTTCAGCACGAACGGATGGTTTTGGGATCCCAACGCCCGATTGCTGACGGTGATTGGGCTTTCCACGTTGTCACTTCAGATTTGGATGATCGTCGAAGCGTACTTGCTGTGGCCGAAGGCAAAGGGCGTGTTGGAAGAAAGCTTGCCACCGCTGCCTAGCTCGTCCATCGCCGGCGGCAGATCATGTTAGCTCAACGCTGACCGCAAATTAGACAGTCGCCTCGTCAACTCTGTTGTCCCGCGGTTTGCACCACGGAACACCAGCATTTTTTCTTGCACCATTCGTTTCTGTTGAGCCCGCGTTGCCAGATAAGTAAACTCACGACAAACGCATGGAGTCGCTAATTAACAAACTGATATTGGGAACGGAGTCACATCATGAGCCGCATTCTTTTGGTACTGTGCTGCATTCAAATCGCGTCAATGCACACCTTGGCAACCAACCTCGTTTTTTCGGGTAACTCCGGATTCGGTCTAGATGGTTCTGCGATTGGCTCGCAGAGCGGAGGACTCATCTCCGTTGATCTGGCTGACATCACAACTGCCACCGTACCATTCGACTTCCCAGGAAACCTGGATGCGGTACACATCCTAGACAACGACAACTATCTCGTTTCCTACCATTCAGAAGTCACGATTGGCGGTTTCACCTTTGATGACAACCACATCGTCGAGTACGACGTCGAAACAAATGTTGTCACTTCCTTCTTTGACTATGCTGACGTACTCACGTCGAACGCGGACTCTGACATAGACGCGTTTTTCTTGCTGCCTAACGGCAACCACGTGTTTTCAAATGCCTCGGACGCGGAAATCGCGGGGTTGCAGATCAGCAACAATGACCTGGTCGAATACAACCCAACAACCGGCGACGCCTCAATCTTCTTTGATGGCGCCTTGATACGGAACGGTGACCGTTTCAACAATCTTTCCGGGGCAAGTCTATTCTCGGACGGAGTGTTGGCGTTGTCAGTTTCGACGGGTGGCACACCCCTAATCACTCTCGGTGGTCAAGATTTCCAACGCGACGACATCGTTTTGTACGATATGCAAACCGGCACTGGTTCGATGCTCGTTAGCGATGAACTTCTTGCGACAGCCGTAAACGCGATTCATATTGGACCCGCGGTAACCGTTCCAGAACCTAGCTCTTTTAGTCTGTGGATCTGCATTTATTTTGGTCTACTTGCGAACCGAAGAAAACGATAAACCAGCATCGCCTATCCTGAACGCCGCTTTTACTCTTTCTTCTGCGACTTCCGGCTAGCCTTAGTTCGCTTCTGCTTTGGCGAACGACCAGCATCACTCAACGCTCGGCGCAAGAGAAACTCAACCTGGCCATTGATGCTGCGAAGGTCATCGTCGGCCCATTGACTAATAGCTTCGAGGACCTGCGGATCGATTCGCAGCAAGAAAGATTTTCGAGCAGCCAAGGAGCACCTCTTGCCGAGCGGAAATCGCCAAAGCGAGTGTTACTGGTAAATCGTCCCCGTGTTCACGACGGGTTGCGGATTTCGATCGCTACAAAGGACGACTAGCAGATTGGAGACCATGGCCGCCTTCCGTTCCTCGTCCAACTGCACGATATCGTCGGTCGTCAACTGTTCCAGGGCCATTTCAACCATCCCAACAGCACCTTCGACGATCTTGCTTCTCGCGGCAACCACCGCTTGGGCCTGCTGGCGCTGAAGCATAGCCGCTGCAATCTCTGGAGCATACGCCAGGTGACTGATCCGCGCTTCAATCACTTCAACGCCGGCCTTGTCCAGCCGTTCCTGAATGTCGTGCTGCAATTGGTCTGAGATGACCGGCGTGTTGCCGCGTAATGAAACCTCGTCGTCGTGACTGTCGTAGGGATGTCGACTAGCCAGATTTCGCAAGGCAGCTTCGCTCTGCACCGCTACGAAGTCTTCATAGTCGTCAACTTCAAAAAGAGCTTCTGCCGTGTCGACCACACGCCAGACTACTACCGCTGAAATCTCGATCGGATTTCCATCGCGATCATTGACCTTCGAAGGTCGCCCGGCGGAACGTCCACCGCGTTTCAAGACTTTCCCCGCGGCGTCCTTCTGTTCCGGAGTCGTGGTTGAACCCGTTTCGAAGTTTCTGACGCGAAGCGAAATCTTCTTCTTACTGTAGAACGGATTCACCCAGTAAAACCCGGAATCGGTTACCGAACCGTGGTAATCGCCAAACAGCAGCATAACGCGAGCATCGTTGGGAGCCACCGCTTGAAACCCGGCAGACATGACAAGCCCAGAGAAGCCGGCAAGGATACCCGCGATGATCAGCGGTCCTCCGAGCCATCCCGAAACATTGTCCGCCAGCATGATTCCGATCACCAATCCGATAGGGGCACAGGCTATCAACCCTAAGCAGATCGGAAGTTGCGACCACCCCGATGCTGGCTGAAGCTTCTTTTCCGTACTCATTCAAGTCCTCTGTTGGCTAAGTTGTAGCGATTGCATTGTGATATCATACCGATATATTCGCTTCGTCCTTGGCGATGTTGGTGGAAAACCTGCAAGTCACCATTGAAGCCGACTTTATCCGTCCTCAATCAACACGGAAGTCCGCAACGGCGTGCCTCACCATGACCCCAGATTCTCCAATCGAAAAGTGGAAGCAGTGCGCCGACGCTTGGATCACCGAACAAGGCAGCGAAGGGGATTGGTCACGCCGTGCCATACTTGATCCGGCTGTCGGAGAGCTTCTAAACAACCTCAATGGCAGAGACGTTTTAGATCTTGGTTGTGGCGAAGGCAGGTATTCGCGAATCATGCAAGCCAAAGGAGCGACGGTTTCTGGCATTGATCCAGTCCCACAGTTCATCGCCCACGCCCGTTCGCTCGATACGACGTCAACCTATGTCGAAGGCACCGCTGAATCGTTGCCGTTTGCAGACAACTCGTTCAACGTCGTACTCAGCTATCTCAGCATTGTCGACATTGAGGATCTCGGCGCTGCTGCACAAGAGATCCGTCGCGTGATTCGTGACGGAGGTGAACTGATCATCGCGACCCTTAGCAACATGGCTTCGACAACATCTGGCTGGGTCAAAGATAGCGATGGAAACAAAACTCATCGCACCGTCGATCGCTACATGGAGCACTTTGCGATGGACCTTGAGTGGCGTGATATCAAGATCAGAAATTACCATCGCCCGTTAAGTTACATCCTGGGCCTTTTCCTCAACAACGGATTCGTTCTGACGCAATTCATCGAGCCACTTCCGGACGCGGCGGACCCCAAATCTAAGGAAGAGTATCGTGTGCCGACATTTCAGATCTACAAATTGGTCGCTAACGGGAATGCGACGGCAACGTAGCGAGTGTTGCCGACCTACTCGCCTTTGCACTTGTCTGCTGATTCGCCGTTTGAGTGCGAGCTTGCTATTCGCGGCCAGTGCTTCTCCGCTTGGCAACGGAGATCAGACGTTCTAAACGGCGTTTGTTGTACTGTTGAAGCAAGCACGGATAGACGTTGCCTAGCAGGTTGAATAACAGATAAAGCAACCCGATGAAGGCACCGCGGTACCACCAAGCAACGACGGTCATAATCAGCATAACGACGAAGCCAACCCAGTGGGAAATCTCCGCTGTCGCCATGTGATCGCGAATCTCCGTCAGCTTCTCCAAATCGCGATTTTTATCGAAGTGAATAGACGTGTTAAAACTGCCGACGGGCGTCACCAGTAAGAAACGTCTGTACCACAGAACACCGAGGCGCTCGTACGCAGCGAGATCGGAAAACAGATATCTCGTACTCAGCTTTTCGTAGTCCGTCACTCGTCGAAGTATCGGGTCCACACAGACTCCGACGACGAACGACAGAAACATGAAAAGGATCACGTTGTCGAGCAAGTGCATAGTTACGATTTCTCACGACCAAAAGCAACGACGCGGGCGAACGCAAACGATACCGTATCGGTGGTGTATGGATACCGACGCGCTGCTCCAATATGCCCAAGCGGCAGCGAGACGACTACTCCAAGAGTATGCGGCGCATCGCGAACGCTGCGTCGTTAGTTCCGCTTTCGTTTGCTGAACTTCAACCTCGCTTTGCTCTTCGCTGCGAACACGCAAAGCTCTCGTCGATTGAAGGCGAGTTGCCGCAGACGAATGTGACGATAGCCCCAGCCGCGGATTTGCTCCACGTACTTGTCGATTTGGTCGGCCATGTCCCACGTGAGTAACTTCAACGTAATCAGCATCCCTTGCACGTTCACCTGACGATTGGTGACGATATCCTCAATGGCAACCAAGGTATTGTCCGGCGCGATGTTCGCGTCTGCGAATAACCATTTGGTCTCCGCGAACTCTTTGCGTTTCAGGTCGGCAGCGCGCGCGCGGAAGTGAGTAAAATTCGGATTTGACATGACTCGTTCATCCATGATCGCAGGGTCGACACCGATCACCTTCATGCCTTTTTCTACCAGTGCCAGACATGCTCCGCCTGGCGAACTCCCCAGCTCGACACACACGTCGCCTTCAACGCATGGAAGCTGACTCCAGCGAAGCGCTTCTTGCACTTTCAGATAGGCTCGTGAAATCATCTCAGGATTCGGACGCAGCGGAGGAATTCCGCCCGGCCATCTCGACGCTGAATTGAAAGCCGGGTGCCAACCGACAAAGAAGTGATCCGGATCGACGCGAATCACGTCCACGATGTTGTCGCCGTTTTTGGCAGTTCGATTGATGGCCACTTTTTCCATCGTCGGTGTCTGCGCCTTCAACGTCTTGGCAAATTCAAGCGTTTCAGGCAGATGAAACGGCTCGAAGCCTCGGTCGCCAGGAACACTTTGGTCTCGGTTCCAAACGTGCAGATGTTGGAACGGCTGTGCCGGCAGTTTGCTAAACAGACTCTGGATCGATTCGAATTCAGACTCCTCCGCTCCAACTTTTACAGACCCAACGCTGGCTCCGAAGGATCTCGCGAATGGACTCCGCAACGGCTGCTCGAGGCTGATGCCACTATCAGCTTTGAACGTAACGAATCCGGGGCGTGAAAAAGCGAATTTCAGTTCTGGATGGTGCTTCGCCAGATCCTTCTTAAGCGCCGGCTCTGCTCCAATTTGGCAAGAAACGAATACAAAATCGGCCATCTGTTGTGTCGCGTCCAATGAGCAAATTGAGGGAAGCAAAGCGACTACGATTATTTGCTCAAAGTCGCAGCGGTACTCTCACAGGTACACAATGTAGTGGACTTCTCGTTCACGAACATACCACCGGCCGCAGTCGTAAGTTGAATCCCCCTTTGGCCAACGCGATTCAGCCCGATAGATAGATCGCGTGTGGCTATTGATCACGCTCTCGAACGGCCATCGATCGGACACGTAAAACCGAGTTTGGGTTGCGACGTTTTTACACGTTGGGTTGGTCGTAACGGGGTCAGCTTCAGGTGTTCGATCGCGACTCGCTGGTCGGGGCAAAATCTCTCGCCACTTAGGCGATTTGGTCGTAGCCTTCGAAAGACCCCAAACGCCTATTTCCGCCGAGGCTCGCATGCATTCTCACCGTTGCCTGTTCGCTGTTGCCATCCTTTTTGCCGTCAGTCTCAAATCGTTCGGACAGTCGACGCCGATTGTCGCGGAGTTGAATGCCGCGGACGTGCCCAAGCAGTCCGGTCTGAGAGCGGCACCGGAAGATGTTCTGGCAACCAACGCCAAGTACCCGGCGGTCGTTTATCGCAATCTAGTATTCGTTGCGTATTCGCATCTAGATAACCGTAGCGGTATGACCATCGTCGGCTTCGACAGAGCGGAAAAGCCGCGAGTGAAGATTCAGAAGGAAGGCGCACGTTACCTGCGGAAGATCAAAGTAGACTCGCGTCGAAAAGTTGTACGCTTCATCGGTCAGAACAAACGAGAAATCGTCGTGCCTTGGAAGCGACTAGTCCCAACCGCGACCAAGAACATCGGCCTCTATCGCGAACGCAAAGACGCATCCGTCCCCAAGTCTGGAGCGAAGACGACCGGACTAGATATCGCAGCTGGCTTCTCTCAACCCAAAGACTTTGCAACCGCCATGCGGGATCTGGAAAAGATGCAGAGCGAATGGGCAGCCATGGAAAAAGAGATGAAGGCAGCATCGGTGGACGCCGCCGACTCAGTTCGAAAAGAACGAGCGGCGATCGCCAAAGAACTGAAGCGGCCAACGATCAACTACGAGACAGCCACCAGACTAACAGCGATGGCTGCGCTGCTGGATGTCACGATCATGGGCCAAATGCTTGGCGACGCATTTTCTGGCGGTGGAATGAACGAGCAAGATATGCAGCGGGAAATGAAGACCAACACCCAACTGATTCAACAGATTCGTGCCAAGGTGACCGGTGAATCGTTCACAAGCTCGGAGTCAACACGCAAAAAGCTGTTGGGT
>CAYQMZ010000089.1:9816-14587 GCA_964418725.1 uncultured Pirellulaceae bacterium | reverse complement strand
CTCGTAGTTCAGACATCGTTCGCTTCGTTCAGGGCGGTGTCGTAAAAACCTTCCGGTGGGATTTGGTCGTTGTTTTAGTGCGTGTTTTGCGGTGATTTTGCTTTCTTGATTTCGCCACAACTCGAACTGTGTCAAGACTGTGACAAGAATGCGCTGTTGGCAACCGTAGTGTCACGATGTGCAATTCGCGTCTAAGCCGCCACCTCCGTTTCATCAGGGGTAGAAAGCGTGTCATCGGTACGTTCCGTTGACACATCAAAAATTGGTTCGATCTTTTTGATATTACGCAGAGACGCTTCGTCATTGCGGTGGAAGTAGTGTTTCGCCATTGAGTCACTTCGCTGGCCCATCCAATCCATCACCGTCTGTTGTGATAGGTTGCTCGCCGCACAGATCGAGGCGAAAAAGTGCCGAAAGCAGTGCGCCGTGATCGTTTGGAAACGCTCATGCCTAATTGTTTTTGCAAGGGGAACGAGGGCGACTTCTCTGAGGCTGTCGCCGAACTTGTCTGAACGCAATTTGCCTCCACGCGGGCCGCCTACAACCCGACCGGTGGAGTTATGTTCATAGAGTGATTTGAGTACTGGAGCTAGGCTCGGGTGAATCGGGATTTTGCGACTGTAGCCATTCTTGGTGGACCGAGCACTCTCGCTAAGGAACGACTCGTCTCGAACGTGGATGAATCCTTCGCCTTCGCTATTGGCGAACTCGATGTCAGCCCAGGTCAGATTTGCAGCTTCCGACAATCGAGTTCCAGAATAAGAAATTAGCAATGTAGCGTTGTGGAGCCAACGGTGTTTTGGATCGGCTGAAGTCATGCGAAGAATTGCGTGTAGCTCATCGGGCGTTGGGCAGTACCGTGATGACTCCTTCGGTTTGCGGACTTTGTATCGAAACGCGCACTTGGGATTTAGGTAGCCCTCTTCGATAAGGTGTCGATGACACCGCAGTATCAATCCAAGTTCGTTGCAAACTGTACTTTCCTTGCATGCTTTCCGGTTTTGCGTCACGTCTCCAGAGGCTCTCCAAGTCGCATAGTTGTTGAGGCAGTCAGCGTTTAACTGCTCAAAAAACCGGATGGCCTTCTCTATTGAAAAACTCTCAAACGACTTCAGGCTTCTTTCATATCGCTTTTGGGTTTCTTCCTTAGGACCGTCAGCCTCACGTGGCCTCTTGATGTGTTTTCGATATGCAGTAAGGCCAGTTTCGATGGTGAGCTTTCTCCCTGGTTGATTGTTCAATAAGCGTCGCTCTGCGAGGCCTTTGTTGACAGCCATCCGCAAATCGAGGTCATGAACTAGCTCTTTTGCTTCATTCAAGTCTCTTGTGCCGAGACTGTGTCGTCCGAAACTGACGGGGTTACTACGCCCGTCCGCTTGAAAGATGCCATTGCGACCGCCGCGTCGAGACAGAATCCATTTTCCATAGCGACAGTCGATGACCAAACGTTGCTGCTTATCTTTTTTTGGCATGGTAGCCTCCTATTGTCTATTCGGACTGCCAGCGAGGCCTCGGCCCCGACCGACGCGTCCGTTGATGTTGTTGAGAACCTTCGGGACGCGTCTTTGCAGAAGTGGTGTTGCAAGCGAGTCGCTCGAAGGCGTTTTCTGGCAGATAGATTGCCGATCGCGGCCCCTCTGGCTGCGTGTGTTCCACCAGGCCGCCACGGACAAGGCGTCGTACCTTTGATGCTGATGCGGGTACGCTTTTCACAAAGTCGAGCAGATCCAGAAATCTTCTCGGTGTCTCTCGCCACGGATCGTCGCTCAAACAAGGCGGACGAATCACGAGTTTCTCGAACGCATCGTCTGGAATGTAGATGTCCGTGTTGGGGCCAGCTGGCTGTGTGAACTCGATGATTTCCTTCTTAACCAAGCGATACAACTTCGATTCCGATGCTGGAACCATGCGCGCGAAGTCTGACAGCAAGAGCAGCTGAGGGCGTCGATTGCGAGGGCGATCCATCGTCCTTCTCCAAAGCAGTGTGATTGAACACTGCCATGAAAGACGAGACGCCAACAAAAGTCGCGGGAAGAGTTGCGCCCAGCTCTTCCCTATTTCGGAACCAGTCGCATACGCACGATCAGCCTAGTTAAACCCACGTGCTAAGCGGGACTTCTAGACACAGGTCAATCTTGCGGCCCTCCTTTCTTAAGGTTTCCGGGTGTGTGCCAAGGAAGATGGCAAACGCATCGCGCAGTTTCCCTGTTTTTTTGGCGACCTCAGAAACGTAGCGACTCTGGACAACCCGCCAATAGTGCTGAAACCTGAACTGGCGAGCAAGGGTCGAAAGTTGCGGGGATCGTTTGCAAGATGGAGAGATGATTTCGAGCCAGCCGCTAAGATGCGCTGTATTGTTCGATGCAAAGGAAGCTCGAATACGATCAACCGCTTCACCTCGTCCCTTTACGGGATAGATGTCGGGTATGAATGGTGCGGCGCCGCCAGTGCGCGCGTTTTCGTTGTAGGGACTAGACGTAGCAAAGTGTGGCTCCAGGGGATTTGGCAGATCGAGAGTGGTAAAACCGTCCAGTCGCCATCGTTTACACAGTTTTCGCACCTGTGTTTGCTGATCGGGTGTAAAGAGCTGATCAAAAACCCCTCGCGAATCAGCTGGATACGGCGGTGGCGGTCCCAGTGGCAGGCAGCTTTCGCAACGAATCTCACGTATCTCCGATACGTCGTTTTGAAACTCTTGGCATTGCAAAAGCCACCCGAGATACGCTTGGCTGCATTCGTGTGACGCTGCGAATACCTCGTTGGCGGCACGCGCTGCTGCTTGCGGGTCGGCAGCAGACGATAAGAAATCCTTGTCCACCGGTGGAAGTCGATCAGCTAACCTGATGTAGGTCACAGGCGATCGATGCCGAAAAGCGATCGCATCAAATCTCTCACCGCAGTCAGCGAGACGCAACTCGCGATCAAAATCAGCTTGACTGAGTGCTTTAGGCAGACCCTTGTTGATTGCTTCGAGCAAGGTTCGCGGGAGCACATATAGCAGTTCAGCGTCCGAAGTGAATTCAGACAAAACTTCCGTCGGAAGTAGATCGTTGGGAAGAATTTTACCGTGTGTTGGCGTGAAGTCACGCATTGGTCTGGTACCTGAATTTGGAACTGAAATAGTTGGATCGAGAGATCCAATCATTATCGAGACAAATTCGGTCTTACCATTAATCTGCTTGTCGGTTGCGCATGGTTGGCTTGCCTCCAACAATTTGGTCGTCAGCTCACAGCGAAGCGAAAGCCGCTGAAGGCTAGGATCCTTCACACCATATATGCCGCATTTTTCGCCGCAGTTTAGATGCGGCGATGGGGATTGAAGTTGGCGTTCAACAGCTAACCATCCCCACACCTTATATGACGCATTTTCCGCCTCAATTTAGCTAGCAAGCCGTTCTGTTGGCGGTTTTCGGGAGCAGAGGCATCGTTTGGCACTGCAAAACACGTGAAAACGGGATCAAGGAGTCGTCGATACCCGCATCAGAGAGCGCTTGCTAAACGTTGATTGCGCTGTCAACGAAAATTGCCTGGTCACCAACAACTTTTTCGGGATTAGCGTCTGGAATTTGCCGCCTGCGTACTTGGTATCAGGAGATGCTCAATGGGCGGAAGTGATTCGTGACTTCCGAGCGTGGGCAAATGAGGTTGTGCGCAGGTAGACACCTGATGCGACACGGGCTCCGAAGGCTGAGTGTGGCACGGTCGATCGATGTCGCCACGAGCTTCTGGACGCCAAATCTGACGCATAAATACAGGACCTGGCGGGTCACTCTTGAGCAATTGCCCGAGAAAGAGGCTCAGCGTCTTGCGACGCGGGACCGCCGAAACGAGAGTCATCATGGCTTTCCGGACTCGCACTTCGGATTTCCAAGTCGGAAACCACTAGAAGCATAATCGCATGCCCAAGCAAAAGCACGGACGATCCTTCCTGGAGGGGGCTCAAGTTCTCCTCCAAGCTTCCATTGGGTGGTTGGTCGAGGACCGCCGACTAGGGCCCGTGCCGCAGCGACGTAACCACTAATGACCATCCCGATGGCAAAACCGCGAATTGGGCGAGAGAGCAGTTGCTCGCTGGCGAGTTGAAGGAACCGTTCTTTCTCGGAGCCGGCATCTTCGAACCGCATCTGCCCAATTACGCACCCAAGAAGTACTTCGATCGCTTCCCGCTTGAGGACATCAAACTGCCGGAAGGTTACCTTGAAAACGATCTCGAAGATGTTCCCGCTGCACACGCCAAGATGGCACACAATCCTTGGCTAAAACGAATCAGAGAATCCGGTCAATGGAAGCCAGCCATTCAAGCCTATCTCGCCTGCACCAACATGGTCGATGAACTCGTCGGCCAAATCGTCGAGGCACTTGAGAATTCAAAGTATGCCGACAACACCATCATCGTTCTATGGAGTGACCACGGCTTTCACCACGGCGAGAAGGGGCGCGGGGGAAAGTACTCCCTTTGGGAGCGAGCCACGCGGGTAAATTTCATGTGGGTTGTCCCGGGAGTGACTCAACCTGGATCGACCTGCGGCCGGCCAGTGAACTTGCTGGACATCTATCCGACTCTCGCCTCCTTAACCAACTGCAAGCCAGACAGCTCATTGTCGGTTATTCGCGTTTACGCATAGTCCGCATCGGCACCGCCGGTTCCACGCAGCACCGTGCGTCGATTAAGTCTCTGGGTCATTCTTTGGCCTCTTAATCCCAATTCGCTCAATCGAGTTAGCGGCGAGGCGCTAGCCGCCGGTATTTGCGGCGCATCGAACCGACGGCT
>CAYQMZ010000089.1:5390-9716 GCA_964418725.1 uncultured Pirellulaceae bacterium | reverse complement strand
CTGTTTGATTTGGCTGCTTCGCGAGCCTTCTTGCGTGCTTCGCGTTTCGCTTTCTTTTCTGCCTTTTCATCAGGAACTGGTTCGCTGGTAGCTCCTAGCGTTTTTCGCAGTGCTGCTGGCACTGTTATCGTTTTGCCTTTGATTTCTAGCTGCTTCACGATTTCGATCTGCTTGTCGATCTGACCGGGGGCGGCGGCGTTCCCTCCAGGGATGAACTCTCCGAAAGGACGACCGAACGCTTCGAGGTCTTGTTGCATGAGAGACTGCATTTCTTGGAGGCGAGTGGCCTGAGCGTTTTTAGCGGCAACATTCTTCATTTCTTTGGGATCGCTCTTCAAGTTGTAGAGTTGGTCTTCTTCAAAGAATCCTGGGCGATCGGCTCCTCTGACTCCGATGCCGAGACGTCCGATGTAGGACATGGCTTTGGGCAAGTTTTGCGGCGTGGCTTTCTTGATCGCGGCGATCTGTTCTTGGGTGTGGCGAACGGCGATGTAGGACCAGTCTTTGGTGATGGTTGCTCGTGCGGCTCCCATCTCGAGATAAAGATGATCCCGCCAATTCGTCGCGGTTGCGTTTTTAAAAAGTGGTGTGAGACTCTGGCCGTCGATTCGGTATGAGTCTGGTCTTTCTGCTTTGCCCAAGTCGAAGAACGTAGGGACGAGGTCGATGTTCTGTACGAGTTCTTCGCAGACTTGTCCGGCGGGGATTCCGCCGGGCCAGCGCATGATCATGGGGACTTGGCAACCGCCGTGCGAAAAGACGGATGCTTTGCCATCGCGACCGTGATCCGGCGCGAACACGACTAACGTGTTGTCGTCGATTCCCAGTTGCTTCAGCTTGCGGAGGATCGCGCCGAGTGAATCGTCGATCCAGGCTTCGCCGGCCACGTGGCTGTCGGGATCGAACCCTTTACCGGCGATTGTTTTGAGTAGCTCCGCGCGCGGTGTCATGACATCGGGAAGACTTCGGACTTCGCCTTCGCCGGTGACTAATGGATGATCCATCGACTTTCGCCAGGACTTGTCCGGACCGTGCAGCAGCGTGCTGCAAAGATGCAGATAAAACGGACCGTCTTTGTTCTGTTCGATGAACTCCAGCGCCGCCACGGTCGTCCATTCCGGGTTGTGCGAGGAATAAGGTGAGTGGATGTTTTCTGGGTAGACGTTCTTGGCCCACGAAAAGCCAAGTGTTTGGAGGTAGCGACGCATCCAGCGCTCGTTGTGTTTGAACTTCGCTGAGGTTTCAGGACCGGGGTTGGCGTCTTTGGGAATGTCGATCCATTTGTTTTTGCCCTTGTAGAACTCCGGGAAATCGAGCTTGGATGTGAGGTGGTATTTGCCGACGAACCCGGTGGCATAGCCGGCTTCGCGAAGAACGTTCCCGACATTCATGTTGTCGCGTTCGAGTGCGACGTTGAAATTGGGAAGCCCTTGTTTGTCTTTGCCGCCGACCTCATCGACGTAGCGTTTGCTGTGCGAGTTTCCGGCGAAGCGGCCGGTCAGAAAACTGTACCGAGACGGAGTGCACACCGAACTGCTGACGTAGGCGCGAGTGAACTTCATCCCTTCGTCGGCCATGCGATCGAGATTGGGCGTGTAGGTGTCGCCTCCGAACGTGGCGATGCTGGATGGATTCTGATCGTCGATCAGAAACATGATGATGTTCGGACGATCGGCGTTTGCGGACGTGGCGATCGGCGCCGACAGGCAGAGGATTAAAAGTGCGAAGAAGGTTTTCATGGTGGGCTATTCAAATCACAGGATAGGTTGCGGAGCGAACTCGCTTATTTATTTTTTACCCAGGCCATGGCGTGCTTGATGACCAGTTTTTGAGAGTCGTCCCAGGTCATCGACGGCGGGGTCTTGCCTTTTACGGGTTTGAATCCGTGTCCGGCGTTCGTTACTTCGACAAGTTTTACGTTGGCACCTTTCGCCTTCGCTTGTTGAACGAGATGCTTGGAAAGTTCGATTGGTACCGTGGGGTCCGTGTCGCCATGCACCAACAGAATGGGTGGGCTAGTCGCTTTTAAATACTGGTCAGCGCTAACCAGATTCCGGATTTCGTCTGTGCTCATGCCGTCCATTGGTTTGAACATCATGGCACCTTTGGATTGACTCCGCTCTGGAAATCGCTCGAGTCGCTTTTGCCAAAGTTCTGGCACAAGGTACGTGGTGACGCCGAAAAACGAGATCGCACCAAGGACTGTGTGATCGGTTCCGGGGCCAGTGACTTCACCTGGAAGGATGTCGTTGCCGGTGAGGGCACAGATCAACGCTTTCGAGCCGCCCGCGGATGTTCCCCATGTGACCAGTTTGTGCGGGTCGATGCCAAAGCGTTCTGAGTTCTTTGCCAGGAATCGCAAGGCGTCTTTGCAATCCAGAAACAGGTGGTGGAAACCAAGCTCTTCGCCTTGCCCAAACACTCGGTAGTCGATCGTCGCGATGGCGAATCCTGCATCGGTCAGTTCTTTGATAATCAAGCCACCCTTGCTGTAAAGAGCTCCCTTTGTGCCGCCGGTGTTGCCTCCGCCGTGGATGTAAACAAAGAGTGGTGCTTTTTCGTAGACCTTGTTTTTTGGGTAGATGAAGTCGAGTTTGTTTCTCTGTTGGGCGGTGTTCGTTTTGTATTCAATATTCAGTTCGCTCTTCAGGCCCAGCGACGCGAGCTCAGCTTGTGGGTTTGGCTTCTTCTGTGCTTTGTCGTTGCGCGGGTTGGCTTGATTGGGAGCGTTTCGCTTCGCTCGGTTGGCCGCCTGACGTAATACGCCTTTCATTTCTGCGTCGGAAATTGCATCGTCTCCATCCCGGTCGGCTCGCGGAAATCGCTTGAGGATTTGCTGATGGACGGTTGCTATTTCTGCGTCGGAGATGACGTCATTTTTGTCGGTGTCGGCCTGCGGGAAAAGCTTGAAGATTTGCTTTCTGATGTCGCTCGATGCCTGGCCACGCGCGGGCAGACTCCACAAAGCGAATAGAGCGAAGGCAAGAGTGATCGCAGCGGTTTGTTGTCTGTTTCTCATGCTAAGTTCCCAGGGTTTGCACTGAATGCTGTTCATTGATTTTTCTGTGGATCGGCCACGCTACTTTGCTTCGCGTGCTTTGATGCGAGCTGCTTTCGCCTTATCGCGTGCGGCCTTCTTTTCTTCTTTGGACATCTTCTTGGCTGGTGGTGGGGCATCGCGACTCCAACGCTTTTGTTGCTTGCTGATTGGGTCCGCCATTTCGTCTAGCCAAGCGTTGTATTTGCTGGTGAGCTCGTTCACGACTTGAGGATGTTTTTTGGCGAGGTCGGTTGTTTCGCTGAGATCGTTCTTGAGGTCGAAGAGTTCGATGCGAGCTTTCTCCGCGACCAGTTTCCAGTTCCCGCTGCGTACGGCCCACTTTCCTTTTTCGCCTGCGGAACTCCAAAAAAGTTCGTCGTGGAGTTTGTCGGTTTCACCTCTTATCGCGGGCAGAATGCTTTTGCCGTCTAGTGGTTTGTCCTTTGGCATGGAAAGCCCGGCGGCGTCTAGCGCTGTGGCGAACAGATCAATCGACCACATGGGTACGTCGCACTCTTTCCCGCCTTCCAGTTGGGCCGGCCACGACACAATGAACGGGACATGGACTCCGCCTTCATAGTCCATCTGTTTGAACCCCCGAAGCGGCGCATTGTTGGCGTGCATGGTTTTGGAGCCGCCATTGTCTGTCAGAAAGATTAGCAGTGTATTGTCAAAGATGTCGTGTTGCTTTAGCGATTTCACGATCTCGCCGACTCCCATATCCAGGTGCTTGACCATAGCCATCAGCGTGTCGCGTGTTTCGTCGCCGGTTACCTTCTTGATGTCTTCTTCGGGGGCTTCCGGTGGAGCATGTACTGCGTTGTAAGCCACATAAAGAAAGAAAGGATCCTCGTGATGGCGACCGATAAAATCGACCGCTTCTTCGGTGATTCGAGTAGTCAGGTAGCCTTCTTCTTTGATGGGTTTAAGACCGCGATAAATGGGGTGATCCATGTCTGAGTGATCAAAATACGGATGCGCCCCGCGTCCCATGAAGCCATAGAACTCATCGAACCCTCGATTCATAGCGTGGTACTGTTCGATGAGGCCGAGATGCCACTTGCCGAGTGCGCCCGAAACGTATCCGGCTGGCTTCAGTCGTTGAGGAATGAACACTTCATCGAGCGGAACGCCTGAGCCTCCTTCCCCGGCTGTGTAGACTCCAAATCGTTGCTGATAACGGCCCGTCATCAATCCTGCACGAGTCGGCGAACACACGTGTCCACTGGTGTAGCCCTGTGTGCAGATGATGGACGAATGTGCGAGGGCATCGATATTCGGCGTGC
>CAYQMZ010000089.1:0-5290 GCA_964418725.1 uncultured Pirellulaceae bacterium | reverse complement strand
CCGCGCTCGTCGCTCTTGCCGTAAACAAACCCTGCCTTCGCGCCTCCGCCTGCGAGGACGGTCGAAAAGCAAACCGGATGGTGACTTCGGCCATCGCCATCGAAGTCGGGCTTGCGACCAAACTCGGTCGCGACAACGACCAGCGTCGACTCCAGCATGCCGCGCCGCTGGAGATCGGTGATCAGCGTAGCAAACGCCTGATCGAAGACCGGTGCGACGTCGCTCATTTCGTCGGCCAGTGCTTTGTGATGATCCCAGCCGTCGTGCTTCACCTCGACGAAACGGACTCCGGATTCAACCAACCGACGGGCGAGCAGGCACCCCTGACCGAATGAGTTATCGCCGAAAGCTGCCCGTTGTTCTTCAGACTCTTCTGAAAGGTCAAATGCCTTCAACTCCTTGCTCTTCATCAACGCAAGGGCATCGTCATAGAATCCGTTGTAGGCGTTGACACCTTTGTCGTTGAATCTCTGCCGGAAGTTGGCGTCGAGTTCGTTCAGCAAGTTCATTCGCGTCTTTGCCACAGACTTGCTGCCGATTGATTTGACGTCACTGATCCCCTGGCTGGGATCGCCGATTGCCAGAGGAGCATAACTCGAAGAGAAGAAACCGTTGGCCTGATCAGATCGGCGATTGATACAAACACTTGAGGGAAGTGTCTTGCTGCTGCGCCCGAGATAGTGAGAGCCCCAGGCGCCGAGGTTGGGGTGCAGGATCGTGCCGCGAGGTTCGTAGGCAGTCCGCATGAAGTATTGCGCCGGCTTGTGGACGCCGATCTTTGCTTCCATCGAACGGATCACACAAACGCGATCTGCGACCGTCGCGAACTTTGGAAAGAAGTCGGTGACTTGGAAGTCTGCTGTCGTGCTGATCGCTTTCGCGGGGCCTTTGGATTTGCCCTGTTTCGGGTCTAGCGAGTCGATGTGACTTAAACCGCCGCCGAGCATCAGCCAGATGACGCTCTTTGCTTTGCCGAAGGATGCAGAGCGCGTTGTGTCGAGTTTTTCGTCGGCCAAGAGTGCGCTGCCTGGGATGATGCTCAAGCCGAAGGCACTGGCGGCGCAGCTTTCGACGAACTGTCGCCGTGTATGGGCGTCTAAAGAGTTAAGTATTTGCTTCATGTCGAAACTTGTCTTTGTCGTTGATTTTCTGGTAACCCGACGCGTTAGCGAGGGATCAGCGTCGGATCGATCCCTCGCTCACGCGTCGGGTTATCTACTGAATGAACATGAACTCTCGGGAGTTCAGCAGTGCCCAGGCGATGTCGCCTAGCTCGAGCCCTTGATTAAGTGCCGAAATGCACTGCTTCGTATCCTGCTTTCGAGGACTTCGTGATAGGCAACTGCTGTATAGCAAAGCGATCTGCTCGGCTTGCGTATCCTTCTTTCGCGTTGCCTTGACCAAATCGCTCGTCATCAGGCTCTTTGTGACTTCGCCGTTCATCATCGCCAATGCTTCGGTGATGCCGCCTTCGGTCGATCCATCGTCGGCAACCTCACGCGCAGACTGGCCTGCGATCCTTAGGAAGTGCGTTGGTGGCATCGGTTGCGGCAGTTCGGAAGCCCGCATCCAAGCGTCTTCGCCGCGCCGTTTGACACGCCGTTTGCTTGTACCCATGAACAGACCGCGTCCGCTCTTGCCATTCTGCTGCGTTTCGCCCGACAACAGTGAGTTCGCAAAGTCAAAGATCTTGTCGCGGTCATTCGCAATCCCTTTCCTGTCGTGTGTGAACTCGAACGGGAAGACCAGACGCTGAATCTTGGCAGCATGATCCGTCTTTATTTGATCAATCTCCGGCCCTCGAAGAAGAACAACAATGGAGTCCCACGTCTGTTCAGCTGTCATGCGACGCAGCAACGGGCCAGGGAATCGGAACTGCTCGCCCTCAGGCGGCGTTACGCTGACTTGTTGCTGGTACGTCTTCGTATTCAACACAACTCGCTGAAACTCGCGGAGATCGAAATCGACATGCCGCATCAGCTGAGCAAGAAGCCTAAGCAGTTCAGGATTCGTAGCTTCGTCCAAGGCGTCGAGGTCTGTCACCGGTTCTTTCACAGCGACACCAAAGAACTTCTTCCACATCCGATTCGCAATCGCCTCGGCAAACCTCGGATTCTTGGGCGATGTCATCCAGCGCGCGAATAGAGTCCTCAGTTGACGGGGGTCGGTGGTTGTCACATTTGCCCGTCTGGCCCCTTCCCACGTAATGAACTTGGGAACGACCTTTTCGCCAGGCTTGGCGTCATCGTATCCGTAGTCTTCCGGATACTCGGTCGCGCGGCCCGGTTCATAGACGACGCGTTCCATGTTCGGTTGAAGCAAGGTGACCAGATTCGCTTTGGAGAAACGCTCACCGCGAAGCGTGATCGCTGGCTTTCGGGTGTCGACCCGCTCAAAGGCCGTCGAGCCAAAGAATGATGCCATTTCGTAGAAGTCGCGCTGGGTCCACTGAGCAAAGGGATGATCGTGACATTGAGCACAAGCGACGTTGGCGCCAAGAAATGTCGTCAGCGTATTGGAAAGGCTATCCAGTGGCATACTGGCGTCGCGTAAGAGATAGGCGGTGGCTCCGTTCTCTCCGAGCCGACCTTCTGCGGTAAGCATGTCGTGGACCAGTTCATCCCACGGACGATTCTCTCGCAGTTGCGTCTTCAGCCAAGTATGAAAGGTCCAGGTCTTACCGATTCGATAATAGTCGTCCTTCACCCGAAGCATATCTCCCAGCCAGTTGAACATGTGAGACTCGTGGCCGGGAGAATCAAGCAGCTTATCGATCAATCGGGCTCGACGGTCCTTGCGTGTGTCGGCAAGAAAACCTCGAAGTTCCTTATCCGTCGGAATACGACCGATCACGTCAAGATAGACACGGCGCACGAATTGAACATCGCCGGTAGGTGGATTGGGTTGAAGTCCGTGGTTGTCTAAATCGAGCCGAATGATCGCGTCGATTTTTGACGAAGCCTTCACGGGATCGGCAGCGCGGGTGTGAGTCGTGGCCACAAAGAGGACAACCAGCAGACTCAAGTAAGCACTGATGCACTGCCGTCTTGTGGTAACCCGAAGCGTGAGCGAGGGACAACGGTGATCGATCCCTCGTTTACGCGTCGGGTTACCAATCCGCATGATCCTCGACAACTTTTGCATACAGCTGATTCTCAATCTAATCCTCCAAAACAATCACTCGGATTTGATCGACCGCCGAACTCGCAGATAGATCAAGCGACAATGTTCGTCGGTCACGACTGAGCGTCACGCTGTCCCGACCTGAATCTGGCAGGTCTTCTGGACGGGAGGGCTCAATACCGCGACGAGTGCCCCCGTAATTACCCAGTGGATGACCAAACAGCTCATCTGTCTCGATCAGCAGCGTCGTCTTGCCAATCAATCCAAGAATCGGTCGATCGAATGTAAGCTGTCCGATCACACGTGCGCTGTCATGTTCATCTCGAGTGAAAACACCGATCGGATCGAGTTGCAGCAGATAGCTGCGAACGGTTACACCAGCGGCGATTGGTTTCTTGTCTCTGCGACGAACTTTCGCGTACTGTCCGGGCTCCGTGACGTTCACTTCGACGTCCGATTGCAGCACGACATGCGATCGTTCCGGAAAGACCAGAATGTGGCCACTATCCTCGTATCTTCCTGGGACGAAATCGGGGCCGGGCGAAACGAACTTCATCAGGCCGGTCGCTTGCAATACTCCGGACGTGACCGGCCAGGCGTCTTCATAACGCTCGGTCGCGTAGTCAACCGAATCGATCGTGTCGGCTTTCATTCTGGAGCGAACCGCATGTCCTTCACGGACAAGCTGAGGCGTATCCTGACTCTCGCTGAGACTGACTTCTACTTCGCCCTCAAATACACAGACATCGGTTTCGCCATCGGCTCCCACCGAGACACCAAACGCCGTTCCCAGGTCGACGACATCCATGGTCGGCGTCAGGACTACAAATCCGACTGCCGACTCGGGTATGGAGGCCGTAAGGATGCCACTGCTCAGGATCATTCTGTCAGTCGACACGATCTCAAACTCAGCAGGCCCCTGAAGTGTGACCGACGCACCATTGCGAAAATCCAATCGCGCTAGGCCAACTTCCAATCGCAGCTTACCTTTGCCGAACTCGTCCCCCAGCAATCGTTCTTCGTTTCCCCAACTCGCGTGGGAGGCGTATGCCAACGTGGCAATCGTTGGGGCATTGTCATCTTGCGACGGATATGCACCGGACCAATTGAAAATAACCAACAACAATGCGGCTGTCGCCAAAACCGCTAGTGTGATTGCTGCTGTACGTCGTGACGGGAATTGTGACGTGGTCTTCTGGCCAGATTGAACTTCCCGGCCATGCTCACTGATTAACCCAGTTATCAGTCGCATGTCGTTGAATTGTCGAACTCGCTGGGGCGAGTTTGCAAGCGCGCGATTAAGCAGTTCCAGATCGGAGGCATCAATTTCGCCCTCCAGGTACAAGGTGGTCAGCTGCAGAAATTCTTCATCATTCACGAGATCGTGTCTCCCGTGTCGAGCGCAGCCAGCTTCGCCTGAATGCACTCGGCGAGCGTAACGTAAATGCGCTGCAGAGCCTTGTACACGGACGCTGGCTTACTACCGAGCCGCTCTGCAACCTGCTTGCCTCGCAAACCTTCAAAGTAACGCATCCTGATCGTCTCTCGTGATTTGTCGCTCAATTCGCTCAGGCAGTTGCGAAGCGCATCTGCTCGCTGCGGTATATCACCAGTGTTGCGTCGCTCAAGCTCCGAGTCGACAAGATCAAGGACGGATTCGTCGAGCAACGTGAGTTGGTACTTACGATGACGAATCATTTCGTAGCATCGGTTCCGAAGTACCTTCCACGACCAATCACGCAGATGCTGCGGTCCCTCAAAAATGGCTTCGTTCTCGAACACTCTTGCCAGCATGTCCTGATAGGCATCTTCTGAGAGGTCGGACTGGCGCAGAATCGACCACGCCAGCGCAATCTGCTTCGTACGCTGCGGCATTAGAACTCTAAGGATTTCACTGCGGTCCATAAACTACGTTATGCGCGAGATCAAAAGTGTGGACATGCTTTCTGTGAAAAACTCCACTCTTCACCAAGAATCGTCCAAAAGTATCGTTTTTTCGCGTTAGATTCGACGCTAGGTGGAAGCACATACCTGACGGCTTTTGCATGCAATTTGGCAACCTGACGCGTCGGGTTGCTAATCGGTCCAATCAACGTTGAATCTTTCCCGCAGTACTAGTGCATCATCCAGGCTAAGAATTGGGGTTGGTTGATTCACGCTGATTCGT
>CAYQMZ010000088.1:4913-14632 GCA_964418725.1 uncultured Pirellulaceae bacterium | reverse complement strand
CTCTTGGAGATCCCAAGAGCCGTCCTACCCGAAGTTGTTTCTTCAAGCGGGGAACTTGGCAAAACTGACGCGTCGCTGTTTGGCAGCGAGATCCCAATCAGCGGGATTGCAGGGGACCAACAGGCCGCGTTGTTCGGACAAGCTTGCTTTGAACGCGGCCAAGTAAAAAACACCTACGGTACAGGTTCCTTCCTGCTCATGCAGACCGGTACCGACGCACCGCTTAGCAACGAACGACTGTTGACCACGATCGCTTGGCGAATCGGTGACGAACCGGTCGAGTACGCCTTGGAAGGATCTGTATTCGTCAGCGGATCAGCCGTCCAATGGTTGCGAGATGGACTGGGAATCATTGAAGATGCTGCCGAAACCGAAGCACTTGCAAACTCAGTCGAGAGCACTGACGGGGTCTACTTCGTTCCCGCTTTGACAGGGTTGGGGGCTCCGTACTGGGATCCATACGCTCGAGGAACGATTGTCGGCCTGACGCGTGGCACGACCAAGGCTCATCTGGCTCGCGCAACATTAGAAGCGATCTGCTACCAGACTCGCGACGTAGTAGATGCCATGAGTCGCGACGCAGGGTTGCCATTAGCGGAATTGCGAGCGGACGGTGGTGCCGTCGCCAATCAATTCCTGATGCAATTCCAAGCGGACTCATTGGGTGTACCGGTACGCATTCCGCAAGTGACAGAAACAACGGCACTCGGTGCTGCGTACCTTGCTGGTTTGGGAGTTGGCTTTTGGGAAAGCAAACAACAGATTCACGCGCAGTGGCAACAGGCCGCCGAGTACCAGCCCGCATTCAGCACGGATCAACGAGACGCCATGTACTCGAGATGGCAGAAGGCTGTTGAGCGTGCTCGCGGTTGGGAACAGAACTAAATCGTTCGACGTTCCGTAGCAAAACGCTGCGAAGCGGACGGTTGATCCGTGGGAATCACGTTTTGGAACAACAACCAAGAGCAGGTTCCCGCAAAATCTTTGTCACTGAATGCGGGAACAATCACGTAGTCGTTGCCACCATAGCTTTGGTGCAACGACTAATTCACGGCGTTTTCGGCATGATGCGTTGCAGTCGCATCAATGCACGGTTTTCTGCCCCCAAAAAAGTTTCTTGGAATGCAAGAAACTGACATTGACTGGCCTTTTCCCCGCCGGTAATTACCCACCACTCATTCGTCTCGCGGCGCTGTGAGCGCGTTGTATCGCGCCATCACCGAGCGCACGACCACATTCAACATGAACACCGAAACGAAGTTCTGATTGGAAACCATCATGAACCATTGCAAGGAAAAGCAAACTTCATGGACTCGGTCCAATCGAAGTGAGCTTTCGTCCATCGAACAACAACCACGTCAAGACTCGAAAAGGAGAATCGCGTTGAATAGGAACGCGAAGACGACCAGGCGACGTACTCGTCTCGTGAATGCTTGGCCCCTGACTTGTGCCGGAGCAGTAATGCTCGGCCTGACCACCACTCTAACCGCAGCCGCCCAATCGGCGCTGCCGTTGGAAACACCACAGGCTCAACAAACGGCCGACGTAAAAACACAGACGACGGAAATGCTCCGTCGATCACGTGTTGCCATGAAAGGTGGCAATCTTGAACTAGCTGAACGCTATGTTGGTCAGGCGGAAGCCATGGCTAAGCAAGCAGGAATCAAATTTGAAGGATTCCTGAACGCATTCGCAGACTCGCCTGCAAAGGTTCGACGAGACTTGGCAAAGTTGAAGGCAACTCAGCCACGACAAGGTCAGGCTCCCACAGCTCAGGGGCAGCAGCAACTTCCGCCGGGTCAACTGACTCCTGCTCAAGTTGCTCAGATTCAGGCTCAAGGAGTTCAGCAGCGACAACCAAATCGCTTGCCGCTGGACATCGCCGACCACGCCACAGCACTTGCTCCCGCTGGACAACAGCAAGCACAACTGCAGGCACGCACCATGATGGCACAGGCTCAGGCAGCCTTTGGCCGTGGTGACCTGAACATGGCGGAAACGCTGGTTCGCCAAGCACAAACGTTGAATGTGCCACAACAAGCATTCGCTGGTGGCGATTCGCCTTGGGAACTCGGGTTGAAAATCAACCGGCAACGACAGTTGATGGGCGTCGCACCTGCGGCAAACAATCAAGTTGCCGCGTCGACCCCTAACGTTTCTCCAGCGATCTACGATCCAACTACGGATCAGACATTCGTTCGACCAGCCGCTGCCGAAGAACCTGTTCCTCCGACGAACATGTTGGCACAGCAGCTGAACGGATTGAATCCGCTGACGCGTCAACCTCCACCAGTATCGCTGCAAGGTAATCAGTTTAACCCTGCCGCGGGACAGCAGCCTGCGAACGTTGCTCCGGTTCAATTGTTCCCAACAACACCAGACGTAACGCCAACGCCGACCGCAACACCTGCACCTCCGGCTACCTACCAGGATGTGCAAAGCGTAACAATTCCTGCAACAGGCAGTGTTAGTGACCTGCAACCTACGCCAACCCCTGCGACGAGTTTCCCCACGGAAACCTTGAACACGCAGAGTTTCGCACCAGCAGGCAGTTCGCCAGGGCTTGGATACAGTCCAATGCCTGCTCAAGAACTGATTAACATGGGTGAGACTGCACTTCGCGAAAAGAACCTTGAGTCCGCTCGGGAGTACTTCCTGCAGGCTTGGTCGATGAAGGATTCTTTGGATCCGGGCACCAAGCAACGATTGCAAGATCACCTTCAGCTGATTGCTGGAAACCGAGATGCTGACAGTTCTTCTGAGGAAGACGACGAAGAGACAGAAGCAGAACGTGAAGAGCGAGCTCGCATCAACCGTTTTGTAAGTGACGTTCAACGCGAACAAGCGTCGATCGCACGTGACGTCGATACGCGTCCGAAAGCTGCATGGGAAGCCATGAAGCGTCTTCGTGAACAAGTTCAAGAGAACGACATTCCACCAGAAGTTCGCCGTCCGTTGCTTGGACGACTGGACGAGGCTGTCCGTCAAATGGAAGCCTACATTGATGCGAATCGTGCACAAATCGAATTGGACGAGCAGAACCGAGAGGTTTTGGCGGCCGTCGATCGTGAGCGTCGCATGCGAGTTGAGATCGAAACGACGCTCGCTGGAATGCTGGACGAATTCAACGAAATGATGCACCAGCAACGATTCTCTGAGGCTTATGTCCTGGCCAAGAAAGCTCGGGAACTAGATCCGGTAAGTGAAATTACCGAATCCATGGTCTGGAAGAGTCGCTTCGCGGAACGACTGTTTGTCGAAAAGTCATTGCAAGAACGACGTGAACGTTCGTTCGAATATGCATTGGAAGGCGGCACACTAGACGCCCCCATCGACGACTACCGAAACCCAATCGCTTTCCCGAAACAATGGAAAGACTTGGTTAATCGACGTGATGGCCTCCTGGCCAATCGCGAGTCACGCTACTCCGAAGAAGAGCAAGCTATCGAGCGAGCTCTGCGAAAGAAAGTTCCAGTTCAGTTCGACGAGGCTCCACTCGCCGAAGTGGTCGACACGCTGGGCAAGCTGACCGGCATCAACATGTTCCTTGACCGCGAAGGTTTGGCTGCAGAGGGTGTGTCAAGTGACACCCCGATTTCCATCAACTTGCCTCAAGACATCTCGTTGAAGAGTGTCCTGAACTTGATTCTTGGTCAGCACCGCTTGGACTACATGATTCAAGATGAAGTCCTTCGCATTACTAGCGAACAAGCGAGTGCCGGTGACGTTTATGTTGACACCTACTATGTGGGTGACTTGGTCATTCCAATTCCAAACTTCATGCCAGGCTACAACAATGGCATGGCCGGAATGTTGGCTGAGGCTCACGCTGCTCTGGGCTACGGCCCTGGTGGCTGGGCGAATCAACGCAACAACGGTCGACGCCCTTTGGTCATCGCTCAGAATTCTGAGAATGATCAAAACGTTGGCTCGCCAATGGCA
Source organism: uncultured Pirellulaceae bacterium (assembly GCA_964418725.1). Classification (GTDB taxonomy): domain Bacteria; phylum Planctomycetota; class Planctomycetia; order Pirellulales; family Pirellulaceae; genus CAYNJG01. Next base: position 10,690 of record CAYQMZ010000088.1, on the reverse strand, counting down.
TTGAGCCAACTCACTTCAGCGAACACACCAGGCATGCCCGCCACGCCTCCGCCAGCCAGCGGACTTGGTGGTGCATCGGGTGCTGACTTCACGACGCTGATCAACCTGATTACGTCAACGGTCGAGCCAAACTCGTGGGATGAACTGGGCGGCCCTGGTGCTGTTGAGTCCTTCGAAGGCAACCTGAGTCTTGTTATTAGCAACACGCAAGAAGTTCATGATCAGATCAAGGACCTTCTGGAGCAGTTGCGAAAACTGCAAGACCTGCAGGTTACGATCGAAGTTCGCTTCGTCACGCTGCAAGATAACTTCTTCGAGCGAATCGGTGTCGACTTTGACTTTGACATCAATGACAACAGCGGCTTCACGTCCGGTGACCTGGACGGAACGAACGCTGACTCGACATTCCAAGAAGATGGATCGGAAATCACGATCGGTTTGGATCCCCAAGGGAACCCAACACTCGACTTGGACTTAGGGTTTAGTCAAAACACGTTCGCATCTGCGGTCCCAGCCTTCGGTGGCTTCGACCCGAACGCGGCGGCATCGTTTGGCTTCGCGATTCTCAGTGACATTGAGGCATTCTTCGTTATCGAAGCAATCCAAGGTGACACGCGAACCAACGTTATGCAAGCTCCTAAGCTGACGATGTTCAACGGTCAGTTTGCCAGCATCACGGATACCTCGAACCGTCCATTCGTGACGACCGTCGTACCTGTTGTTGGTGACTTCGCGGTTGCTCAGCAGCCAGTGATTCTGGTCTTGGCCGAAGGTACTCAGTTGAGCGTCCAGGCGGTTGTATCCAGCGACCGACGATTCGTCCGACTGACCATGCTGCCAATGTTCAGCCAGATCGGCGACGTCGATACCTTTACCTTCGATGGTGAAACGTCATCGAATACGGGATCAAGTACGGAAACAGATCCGGATGCCAACGAGACAACAACGAACAACAATGTTCAGTTCTCTCGTGGTACAACGGTTCAGCTGCCTAACTTCGCCGTCACCTCGGTGAGTACAACGGTCAGTGTTCCGGACGGTGGAACCGTGTTGATGGGTGGTATCAAACGACTTGCTGAAGGCCGAAATGAACGGGGAATGCCAATCTTGAGCAAACTGCCGTACATCAACCGTCTGTTCAAGAACGTCGGTATCGGTCGCGAGACGCAAACACTGATGATGATGGTCACACCACGAATCATCATCCAAGAGGAAGAAGAAGAGCGAATCCTCGGAAGCAATCTTCCTTAGTCGACATTAGCTGTCCGTCGTAGCTCCTGCGACGGACGGCCACATTACCTTGGGCTTCGTTCACGCCGAAGCCCAACTCAGCTGAAGTGCTGGGAAGCCACAAAGCTTCTCAGCACTTTTTTTGTTGTCGGGACACTCAATCTGACACTATCAAGTCTCGGTTCCTTCTCGAGCCCATGTAGTTTGTTCGCCCAACCCTAGAGCCCGGATTCTTCAATTCGTTTGATTCGCAGTTTGATTCGTAGGTCCGGTTCCTACCGGACGAAACAGGAGTTGGACCACACAAAGGCCGGTGGGAACCTTGTCACTACCCACAAGTACGTCGATTGCTCCCTTCCACACTTCACCCTCCCACGAGCTAACTCGTCCATGTTTTATGGCATCGCTGTGGGAGGGTCGGCACCGAGCTTTAGCGAGTGTGTCGGGGAACGGGGAAGGCGAACAACGAGTTTTGAAACCGCCGCTACTCTCCTCGTTCCAGGTGTCGGTCCGCAAAGTCCAGGTAGTTCTTCCAGTCAAACGCCGTGACCTCGTGCTTACCGTCGCGAAGGTGATAGGTAACCGTTGTCTGAAGCGGAGTATTGGGCTTCGGAAACTGCGATTCGGAGAGATTGTCTTTTCCGAACAGGGCATAGACCGACGAAGCCGCTTTCGCAGCCAGAAACTCGCCACGCGGATCCGCCCAGCGATCCTCCGTCGCACTTGCCACATACAGAGGTCGCGGTGCAATAAGAGCCAACAACATGTGTTGGTCAACCGGCAATTCGGTTTCTCGCCGCTGATAGTTGCGATGATTCTGGCAGAACCAGTAGCCGACCGGCTTAATCATGTGATGAATTCGCTCGCCATAGCAACGTCGATACAGTGCAGCTCCACCGCACCCGGAGTTGTTGCTAATCACCAACGCGAATCTCTGATCTTGTGCTCCGGCCCAAAGCGCCGTCTTGCCAAGACGCGAATGTCCAATCACTGCCGAACGAGTTGCATCGATCTCATCGACCGTTTCCAAATAATCCAAAGTACGCGACAAGCCCCAGGCCCACGCACCGATCGCTCCCCACTGCGTCGGCCCAGGCTTCGTCTGACCTTTCTCAAAAAACAGCGGATGGACGCCATCGGAGAAGTCATGACGATAGTTGTCCGGATCGAAGTCACCGCAGTACACCGTCGCCAGCGCGTATCCTCGCTTCAAGAGCATCTCCACCTGCCATCGTGCGGCATAGGCTCCGCGTGTTTTCGCGGTGGCACGGTACTGCTCGATGCCGATCGCAGCGTTGCCGCGCATCCATCGCGGATTGATCAAGATGTCGGGATCATGTGAGACCGTTTGGTTTCCATAGAAGTTTAGGCCGACGAATACTGGGCTCGGCCGCTCCCGATTCGTATTTTTCGGAACGTACAGCAAGACGTCCGCCGAAAGGCTATCGGCAAACGTCAGCCGGACTTGCTTCCGTTTGGCTAGGCCACTCAATGCATTGTCGTCCTGCTCCAACACTTCATAGCGAACCGACAATTTCCCATCGGGCGTCTTGCCGTAAACGAATTGCTCCATCAAACCCAACACCTCGGCACGACGATGCTCGTTCCACCGTTCCGCAGTTGACACCTTCCCTCCCTCTGCGTCGACTAGCAGCGAGGGCAACTGATACGCCGGGACCGCCGATTCATCGTAGTTTGTGTCGGCCGGTTCGGCTCCCAAAGCGGGCGGACACACCAACGTGGCAAAGCAAAAGAAAGTGGTTGACAGGAGAAGTCTGTTCATCGTTGATTCCGTAGAAGCGGGCCGTTTGCCCAAGCAGTTTACCCGATCCGATCACGCGTCGTTCACAGCCCCGTGTGCGAGCAAATTGGTTGGCTGCGACGATTACGTTCGCATGGCTTGGGCTCGCATTACTCCCTTGTCGCGACTCCTGACCGGATAGCTTCCGGGACTGCGTTCGCTACAATCGTCGGGCCCACAGACCGACGGGCAAAGATGGCAAGGTGGCCGCCACTGTCGGTCGCAAAACGTTTCCGTTAGAGGTTCATCTGTGCCACCAACCGATCACGAAACCACTTACAGCTTTCTTAGCTGGAACCTGGCGATGCTCGCCGTATCAGAACAATCTCCAACCGGTTGGGATGCGGAGTACACAGAGGACGCGATTCGCAGAATCGTTCTGCGAGAGAAACCCCATTGGGTTTTCTATCAAGAGATCCCTCAGCATGTACCGTACGCCGAAGGGTACGAGTTGATCCGCGAGCAGACGGACAGTCACTCGGGATCCATCGTTTCGTTGGTTCGCCAAGACGTGGCAGACGAGGAACCTATCGAGCACATCGCAATTCCAAATTGTGCCGTGCTCTCGACGATTCCGAGACTTGAATTAACGCTCGCCAATGTCCACTTACCACCAGGTAAGGGAGGCGTCGCGGATCGGAACCGGGCGATTCAACGTATCTTAGAAGCGACCACGACAGATCAGTTGGTCATCGTCGGAGATACGAACACACGCGTCGATGAAGAATCGGCATTCGCCGAATTGGGATTCCACACACAGCGACCACCAAACGCGACCTGGAACACCAAGGTCAATCGTTTTCGATCGAGCGATCGCCGGTACACAGCGTACTACACTCGATACTTCGCAAAGGGCGAGGTTACCGTGGAAAACATCAGGGTCCACGACGTTCCAATGTCCGTCGACGGTCGGCAGTTTTTTCTGTCAGATCACTTCGCGTTATCCGGTGCAATCCGAGTTGCGGAAGACGAGTGAACGCTCAACGCAAAAAAGCGGAATGAATCGAGATCGAAATTCGATCCGCGTTCATTCCGCTCTTGAACCGGTGATTTGTAGAAGATGAAATCAGGGCGTCAAAGGGCTGCTCGCTCGGGGGAACGATCTGGATCAACCTCGTCTTCGATTAGCCGGCCCGATGCTCTTGGTGGCATCTCGCCCTCAGGTCGCGTTGGTTCCACTTGCGCAGGCTCTAGGTCGCCACCGCTTCGCATCTGCTGTTCAATCGTTTCATCGACGAGCCGTTTTCGGATACGAATCCTCTCCTGCTCACGCTGGATCGCTTCCATCTGAGCGGCAAACAATTCAGACCTTTGCAGTTGCGAAGCCGTACCGTTGTTGGGTCGTCCTGCAACGATTTTTACTCGCAATTCGGCCAGTCTCTTGTCCCTTCGCTTTTCCAAGTCCGCAAGCTCATCCTGGTGTTTTTTGCCTCGCTCTGGCAACGAACTCAGATAATCCTCGTACTCAGCAATCGCCGACTCAAGGAATACATAGCGGGGATCCTTGCTGCTCATTTCAACAAGCTCTCGTTCGCTCGGATTAAACTATTTTCCCGGATTGAAACGCCGCATCAGTATCGCGCGCATCTTGTCCAATTCGTCATGCTGAGTTTGTAGTTCCTCAGCGTGTGCCAGCAACTCGCTATGCCGCAGCTGGCGGGACATCGCTTGTCGCTCAACTTCCCTTCGGTTCTCTTCGATTACGCGTTCAGCTTCCCGGCGGATTTCAATATCCTCTTCCTCGCGACCAAAGTCGAATCCGTGTCGATTCGCGGCACGTGGGCGATCTAGTGCCTGCTCCAACCGTCGTTCGATAATCCGATCGCGATTCCGACGTCTGCTTTCGATGCGGCGTTCGATTGTCTCCAGTCTTCGTCGCAGAAATTCAAGCTGCTGCATCTGTCTTCGCTCTTGCAATTCGAACTCGGAGTGCAGTCTGCGGCGTAGCGATTGGGCGTCGGAGGCATCGCGTCTACGCTCGCTGGGCGCAGTCCGGCCGAAGTCGTCGTGCGTCTCGTAATGAAAGTGCTCATGCTCCTCATCACCAAAGTGTTCATGCCTGCCATCGCAAGAGTGCTCATGCTCCTCATCATGGGAGAATTCGCCCCCTCGTTCGCCGAAACTTTCGTGGCTGGCATCTCGTCCGTTTCGTTCGCCGTCTTGGCTATCAAAATCTGCCACCAACATGACAGGACCACCTATCACCGAGTCGCTCGGCTGCGTGGACAGTCGAACACCCACTTCTTCGTTGAAAGAGTCTTCCAGCTCACGCACTTCATCGCGACTCTCAGCCGCTAGTTCCGGGGATTCTTCCTGGGAAGCCCATGTAAACTGCAGCAGAAGCAGGCAGCCCACACTCATAGTAAGCAATGACTTCATTCTTCACCTCCGATTTGGTCTAACTGATCCTGTCGTAAAACTTGTTCTTCGAGATCGATGATCTGACGTTGTAGTTCTTCGATACTCTCGTCCACTCCGCGCTCGCCGCCCTCCAGCCAATCGTCGCCCTCCAGCCAATCGTCGCCCTCAAAGCGATCGATTGACGTCTCGGCTTCGAAAACCAGGTCGCCTTCACGGGTAGCGGCGTGACTTACGGTTGATCCATCGTCCGACGCGTTAAGTGTTTCGCGATTTGAATTCTGTTTCATCGGTTGCTGCGACGTTCTTAGTGGCCACTGCGCCACTGCAAATACAAGCAGCGCACCGGCCAAGAAAGTTCCGATCAGCCACTTGCGAAGTCTCGCTG
>CAYQMZ010000088.1:0-4903 GCA_964418725.1 uncultured Pirellulaceae bacterium | reverse complement strand
CTGATACCGTTCGTCAGGCTGTTTCGCGTGCAGTCGCTCGATCAGTCGGCAGAACCAATCTGGAATCTCGGAGTTCAATTGCCGAATCGGTCCGGCCTGCGATTCCGTTATCCTCATCAGGACTCCGTAGGTTGTGTCTGCTTGAAACGGCGGAGTCCCAGTGCACAACGTGTAGAGCACACTACCCAGGCTAAACAAATCGCTGCGTTGATCGATGGCTTCTCCACGTGCTTGTTCCGGAGACATGTATTGCGGCGTTCCAGCAATCAAACCGGTTCTGGTCAAACTTGCATCATCAACCGCCCGTGCGAGACCGAAGTCGGTCAGTTTGACTCGCTCGACGTTTTCAGTGAGCAAAATGTTCCCAGGCTTAACATCGCGGTGCACCAATCCTTGTGCGTGAGCAGCCGCTAGTCCCTCCGCAGCTTGCATCCCGATTCTTAGAATCTCGGTCAGTTCAAGCCTTCCGCGTTCATCCAACCGTCGCTGCAATGAGTTTCCGCGTTCGTAGGGCATTACCAAGTATGGCAGCTCGCCGGAGTCACTAACGCTATGGATTGCGATCACGTTGTCATGCACGACCGCCGCCGCGGCCTGGCCTTCCCTAGCAAAACGTTGCCGTGCAGCGTCGCTGGTTGCCAAGTGCGGTGAAAGAACTTTGATGGCCACGTACCGATTGAGTGCCGCATCAAAGCCTTTCAAAACAAAGCTCATTCCGCCAGCGCCGATCACTCCCGCGATATCAAAACCACCGAAGCGGCCAAGCATCCGTGGGTCGTCGGTAGAGTCCAAGTGCTTCAGAAACTGCCGGACTGCAGACTGTGTTTCAAGGTCAGCCTTCGCACTTGCTTCCGCAGAGTTGTCAACGCGACTCCCAAAGTCACGAACCAATTCCAGATCGGTTTCCTCATCGCTCAGGTAGACCGTGACTTCTTGCCAAGCCGCTTCATTGGCCACCGTTTCGTCCAGGTTCGCTCGACATACAGCGCAATCTGAGAGATGAGCTTCCAGGCGGACCAATTCATTGGCGTCCAGACCAGGCTGAAGCAACTGTTCGACGGTATCGTGATTACATCTCGTCATACTCTTGCACTTTCTGTCTCAAGCGACGCATGACTCGACTTCGTGCGGTGTAAACGGCCCCCATCGACACACCGAGTTGCTCGGCGACTTCCTTAGGCGGCTTGCCTTCGATCGCGGTCAGGCGAAATGCCTCCCACGTTGCGGGCTCAAACTCCGTGGCTACTCGCTTTGCCGCCCAACGAAAAACTGCGCGACGCTGCTCCTTGCTGAATTCATCCTCATCAACCTGAGACTGGGTGGCCGCAATGCCCGAGAGCCGTTCATTGCTAGATGACGTAACCTCACCACGTCGACGACGAAATTCGTCCGTAATCGTGTTTTGGCAGACTCGAGACAACCAGGTACGAAACTTCGCCTTGCCACCCGGATCAAAAGATTCGATCTTGCTGGCGATTTTTACCAAAACGGCCTGAGAGACGTCCTGCGCGTCGGCATCCTGCCAACCACGCAACCGCGCGAGCCGATAGATCATGGGGCGATAAATATCGAGAAACTCACCCCATGCTTCGGCATCCGCTGGATCGCGAAGCCGAAAAAGTAAACTGTGGCGTGTATCGGGTAAATGATCCATAGCTGGCCCTTCGCCAACTATACACGTCGCATTTTCCAGAATCTGTCAGGAATCTGGAAAAACAATGTGGACTACGAGGTGACCACTGTCAGCACCGCCAGGAGTGTGGTGAATGCGAGCCCAACATAGAACAAAAGCTTGCGAAAACTGGGCTGCCAAACACCAAGGTAGCGACCGTAGCCTTCGGCTGTGGGCCCCGCCAGATAGCAAATGTTTGCAAAGATCCCACAACCAATCAGCATTGCCCAATAGCTGGAATCTGTCAGACGGTAAGGCCTTGCGGCGGCCGACATAATCAGGGTAAAGAACCCCGCGACACCAATGTAGATCATGCGCATACCTTCCCAGGCACGAATGATTTCTGCGAAATCAATCTCGACGCGTACGGAAGGAACTTCCTCAAGCGGCATGGCGTAAGGGTTGGTCGCTTCGGGTGACGGAGTCTCATCATCCATTGTTGCTCCCCGTGCTTGCACCTCAGGACCAGAGCGGAATAGATTTCTACCGTTTCTAGCGTGAGAAAGGCGGAAACGTGCCGCCGTCGACCGATTCGATGATCGCTAACAGGCTGGCAGCCTGTGTTACGGAACACTTCGTCGTCTATAGACCAGGCTTTGGAGGTTTGACGGGCCCTTCGTTCGGAGTCACTCCTTTGGCGTTCAGCCTTCGCTTAAACACCTTGCCGCCAACCGTAGCAAACAAAACGTCGCGATCGGCCCCACCAAATACGACGTTGGTCATCCGACCTTCATCTGGCGTCGGCATGATGAAGTGGACACGTCCCAACTGATCTAGTACCTGCAAGCCGATGTGAGTGGCAACATAAAGTCGCCCTTCCGTATCAACCGTCATTCCATCGGCACCACTCGCACCAGAATCGTCCGGAGTGTGTAGATAGCCATATCGCTGCTTATGAGCAAGTGAGCCATCCGGTTGAATCTGAAAGCAGTACGTGAAATTGCCCGTTGTGTCAGCCACGTACAGCAGCGTCTGATCGGCGGACGTGACCAATCCGTTCGGCCTATCGATCCCCACATCAACAACACGTTTCTCTCCCGAGCTATCGACAAACCAAACCTTCTTGTTTTGCGGATCGGTGAAGTATCCTCTGTCGCCCAAAACAACCAAGTCATTACATGGCTGTCCATCGAATAGCGTCTGGCGCTGGCCATCTTGGAAAACTACGATTTTGTTTCGCGCTGTGGCAAACAGTTCGCCGTTGGAACCAAACATAAGGCCCGCCGCATGGCCCGAATCTGCGGTGTAAAGCTCGACCTTTCCATCCAACGCGACTTTGAAAATCTTGCTGTTCGGAATGTCCGTGAAATAGACGTTTCCAGCAGTATCGACGGCAGGTCCTTCCGTGAACTTGTGCCCGTCACTGACAAGCCGCCAATCTTCGCCTTCTATTAGAAGATCCGTGCGTCGCTTTTTCCCGCCGACATTTTTGACTGGCTCAGGGTAGTCTCGCCAAAGCCAGCGAAGTGCATCTGGCATGATGGCGGCAGCGTGTTTGCTATTGTGACCACCTTCGCCCCATTCATGCTTCACGTCGTAGCCGGAAAACTTGAGAGCCGACAGCATATCTTGGTTGGCGACCCACCAACTGCCCGCGTAGATGTCTAAGTCCGTGCGTCCATCTTGCAAAAAGATTCGCAGCGGTTTGGCTTCGGTCTTGCGAATCAGTGACGGATAAACGTGACCGCCTCGCAAGTTCACGTACGTTCCAATAGTGCTTAGTACTCGGCGAAACGCATCGGGACGCTCCCAAGCGGCTGTAAAAGCGCAGATTCCACCGGAACTAGCTCCCGCAATCGAACGGTCATTGGGGTCTTGGCTTAGCGAGTATTTTTTTTCGACGGCCGGTAGCAGCTCATTCAAAAGGAATCGAGCATAGGCATCACCAAGACCGTCGTATTCGAAGCTGCGGTTGTAGCGTGCTTGCGAATTCTGATTCGGTGCCGGCACAACACCGGGCGTCACGAAGATACCGATCGTGACCGGAATCTCTCCACGATGAATCAGGTTGTCCAAAGCAACAGGCAGCTTCCAACCCTTTGCACGATTCAAACCGTCCTGCACGATCATCGAACACGCAGGCTCTTCTGGATCGTACTGGTTAGGAACGTAGATCCAGTACTGCCTGTGCGTGCCCGGAAAAATCTTGCTGTCGTTGAACTCGAACGGCCCCTCGATCTGCCCAACCGGCACACCGTCTTGGCGTACCGAATCGGGGTGCGCTGGGTAACTTTCGGCTGAGGCTGCAACGGCCCATGAGGTTAGCGAGAACGCGATCAAGAACAGGTAGTGCAGCAAGTTGTTCATGGTGCCAGCCGGGTAAAAAAGAAGTACGGGACCGACCAGCAGCATACCAGGTTTGAATTCCTGATTGTCGCCGCCAGCACACTAAAGTGTTACAGCGCTGAGCCAGCAATCCAGCGTACGCCACCATCAATATCTGTACGACGGCGACCTTCAGCCGCCCATTCTAAATGCCGAACTTCAAGCGCGGCGGTACGATTCCTGTAACTGAACGCCTACCAGCCAAAGATCCCCAAGTTCACCCCACCAATTGACAAATTGAGGCCACCGTAACCAAAGGCATCAGGGCAATAGTAGTTGGCGGGGCGGTAGTAGTAGTGATGCACAGGACGGTACGTCGGCACTTCCACATACACCGGCCGCTCTACAATGGTGGACCGCTCTACGATCGCGGGCCGATTGTGTGTTCCGCGCGTCCATACCGGCTCGGGGGCTGGGATTGGAGGCGGGACATCCAGGCTCTCTTTTCGAGGGATCGGCAACGGCGCAATCCCAGGTGCCGGTTGGTTTCGCGAACCGGCTTGTCGATTTTCCGCTACGTTCGCGAGCAACTGCTTGAGTTCCACTAGTTCCGTTTGCAAGGCCGAGATTTTTGCCTCTAGTTCTGCGTTCGCATTACTTTTGGCGTCTTCTTGCCCGAAACCAACAGACGTAAATCCGCAAACGGCAACGGCTAACATAATACTTTGAATTCGCACAGCTAATTACTCCGGACTCAAATGCAGGATGCCTCCTAGCCTAGCAGCTCGCATGCCACCGGTGCGAAATCACCCGATGACATGATCCAGACAGATCGAGTCCGTTAAGTTCAGTCGTGCGGCACGTCTCAATTGGCAGTGTCAGAGAACGAACGAGCCATCGACCACCGACGCCCGGAAAGCACTAAGCCTAGCCCGGCGAGAAAAAGGAAGCTTGACGGCTCTGGGA
>CAYQMZ010000087.1:8015-14664 GCA_964418725.1 uncultured Pirellulaceae bacterium | reverse complement strand
CTGCGACCGGCCACGAAAAAAGGACTCCGCCGAATCGACGAAAGTCCTTAGTGTAAAAATGGTGCCGACGAGAGGAATCGAACCTCCACCCAGTTGCCTGGACTAGAACCTGAATCTAGCGCGTCTGCCAGTTCCGCCACGTCGGCCCACTGGTGACGATCATACGCGGAAAATCGAGTGGCGCAAAGTACCGTCAAAGACCTGCGACCAAGTCATGCCAACCAGGACTCGATTACCTTTCCGCCCACGTCTGTGAGGCGGAAATCGCGGCCTTGAAAGCGATGGGTCAGCCGCAAATGGTCCAGGCCGAATCGGTTCAGCAACGTCGCATGCATATCGTTGATATGGACGGGATCCTTCTCCACGTTCCACCCGATTTCATCAGATTGGCCGTAGACTTGGCCGCCCTTGAGTCCGCCACCCGCGAACAGCATCGAGAATGCGAACGGATGATGGTCTCGACCTGTATTGGCGGCACGTCCCTTGCGGTTTTCACCCAACGGTGTTCGTCCAAACTCGCTACCCCAGACGACCATCGTGTCGTTCAGCATTCCGCGTTGCTTCAAATCCTTGATCAGTGCCGCGATTGGCTGATCTACGCATTCCGCATTGTGGAACAGGTTGAAGTCCAGGTCGCTATGCTGGTCCCACGAAGCATGAATGATGTTGATGAACCTCACTCCACGCTCGACCATTCGACGAGCCAACAGACAATTCCTCGCGAACGTATCGTAAGTCTTAAGGTGACCTAGAGAACCTCGCCACGTTTTCTTGGGCTCCGCTCGCCCAACTCCATACATATCCAAGATGTGCTGCGGCTCGTCGGACAAATCAATCAAGCTGGGAGCTGCGGTCTGCATGCGACTGGCCAATTCATAGTTGGCAATGCGACTCGCAATTTCTGGATCGTGAACTTCGCGATACCGAGACGTGTTTAGATGTCGTAGAGCATCCAAACCAGCACGCTGCAACTCCGGTGGCAAACCGGCCGGGTTATCGAGATTCAAAATCGGCTCGCCCTGGTTCCTGAACAGAACGCCGCCATACGTCGATGGAAGGAATCCTGATTGATACAGTGTCGCTCCGCCGCTACTTCCGCGCCCGGCGGTCAGCACCACATAGCCCGGCAGGTCTTGGCTCTCCGACCCAAGGCCATAATTGATCCACGCTCCCATCGTTGGCAACCCAAACTCGCTGCGACCGCATTGCATCATCAACTGACCGGGGTGATGGTTGAACTGATCGGTATGCATCGATCGAACGAGCAACAAGTCGTCGGCACACTGCCCAAGATGCGGCAGCCAATCGCTAAGTTCCATGCCGCACTCGCCACGTCGAGCGAACTTGCGTGGCGAGGCCATCAGCTTGGCCGATTCCTTTTCAATGAATGCAAATCGCACCTTGTCCGTCATCGACGTCGGCAATGCTTGGCCATGCAGTTCTTGCAGTTTCGGCTTCGGATCGAACAGGTCCAGTTGCGAGGGAGCTCCCGCCATGAAGATAAAGATGCACGACTTTGCCTTAGCATCAAAATGCGTGCGACTCGAACCAAACGGTTGCGAATCTGGACTTGCGCCCAGTGCAGTATGTGGGCCGATCAGTCCATCTTGCGTGAGCATCGAACCGAGCGCCATCGCACCCAACCCGGAGGCGGTGGTGTTCAAGAACTCGCGACGAAGCGAACGTTGAATTGGCTGAGCGGACATGAACGGATCTCGATAGGCTATTCGCGAGTGATGAATTCATCCAAGTTCAGCATTACCCGGGTCGCCACAGTCCATGCCGCCAGCTCGGCGTTATCAATTCCCACAAGGGACTTAGCTTCATCGCCATGGCTCGTGTAGTACGCGGCTGCCTTTTCAATAAGCTGATCGAAATGCTGAACTTCTTCGGCGGTTGGCTTTCGTGCGATACATCGTCGGATCGCAAACGTAACGCGGTCCTGACGGCTCGACGGAGACTGCGTCAGCACGAGCTTCGCAAAAGCCACCGCGGCCTCAACGTAGACTTGATTATTCAACGTCACCAATGCACCGATCGGGGTATTCGACGAATCGCGTTCTACGCAAGTGACGTTGGACGTGGGGCAGTCGAAGGTCGTCAGATTCGGATGTGGAGCTGTCCGTTTGAAGAACGTGTACATTCCACGTCGATAGCGATCGTCTGCTTGGCTGGTCTTCCACTTGAAACTGCTGTTGTAGGTCAGGTCAGTGACGCTCGCAGGAATCGGCGGAAACACACTTTGTCCTCCCACACGATCAGACAGCATTCCGCTGGCAGCCAAAGCAATGTCTCGCACGATCTCGGCTTCAACACGAAATCGATTCTGCCGATGCAACAGGCGATTGTTCGGATCCACATCCTGCAAGTTGACTCGATACGTTGACGATTGCCGGTACGTGCTGGACGTCACGATGGCACGAACGAGCGACTTTCTGGACCAGCCATTCCGTTGAAATATTGCTGCCAGATAGTCCAGCAGTTGCGGGTGCGTAGGTGGCTCACCACGAATTCCAAAATCGTTGACTGTGCGAACGATGCCTTTACCGAACAGATTCTTCCACACATGATTGGCGGCAACGCGCGGCGGCAGCGGGTTGTCACCGCTCATCAGCCATTGCGCCAAATCAAGGCGATCGGCGATAGATCCGTCGCTGTGCCTACTTTCGAAATCTGGAAGCGTCGCCAGTGTGTTCGCCACAACCTCGTGCTGCGGCTCCAAGAATTCACCGCGACGAAGCACTCGTGTTTTGCGGGGATCTTTCGTCCGCTGGGTGACAACGCGGACCTTCGTTTTCTTCTGCAGGAGCCGTTTCCACAACTCCCGCGCAGGTAGTTCGAAATTCGTTTCGTCGCCGTTGTTGAAGAACGCGAACAGCTGGTAGTACTCGTCCTGAGAAATCTGGTCGTACTTGTGATTGTGACAACGGGCACACCCAACAGTCAGCCCCAGCCAAACAGCTCCCAAGGTTTCAGTGCGGTCCATGACAGCCGCAACACGCCACTGTTCTTTGTCGGTACCACCTTCGGTATTCGTCAGCGTCTGGCGATGAAAGGCCGTTGCCAATTTTTGATGCGGCGTTGCCGACGGCAACAAATCGCCAGCCAACTGCTCAATCGTGAAGGCATCGAACGGCTGGTCCGCATTAATGGACCGGATGACCCAATCACGATAAAGCCATGCATTGGGTCGCGGATTATCTTTCTCGTAGCCATCCGAGTCGGCGTAGCGAGCCTTGTCCAACCAATGCCTTCCCCAGCGTTCCCCGAATCGCGGAGATGCTAAGAGACGATCGACCAAGTTTTCGTAAGCGATTGGCGACTGATCACCGATGAACCGGTCGACGGCGTCGGTGCTGGGAGGAATGCCCAGCAGGTCGTAATAGATTCGCTTGATCAGCGTCGCACAGTCTGCTGGCGGCGAGGGTTCGATGTTTTGCTGCTCAAGCTTCGACAACACAAAGTAGTCGATCGGCGTGCGGCACCAAGCTTCGTTGTTCACAACAGGTAGCGTTGGACTTCGCAGCGGTCGGTAAGCCCAGTGCTCCGAGTAATTGGCACCTTCGACGATCCATTGTCTGATTGTTTCGATATCTTTGGGGGCAATCCTCTCGCCTTCCGGCGGCATCCGCACGTCAGGATCGGTTGAGGTGATTCGCTTCAGCAATTCGCTGGCCGCCGCATCACCGGGGACAACGGGCACCTCGCCGGAATCCGCCTCGGCCGTGACCGACGTTCGCTGATCCAGCCGCAAACTGCCTTCCTGAGTATCAGGACCGTGGCACTCAAGGCAATGCTGCGCGAAAATCGGCTGTACTTCTCGGGCGAAATCAATTTCACCCTCAGCTGCGTGAACCGACGCGACTAACGACACCGCCAAGCACAGCAGCCGAATGAACGTCCAATGCAAAAGTCGGTAGCGCGAAGACTTCATAATCTCTCGCCCTCCCATGGCAGCTACTTCTTAAGATCCGGCAGTCCGTAGAACAATAGCGCGTTCTTGTAGAGAAGTTTCTCCATCGTGTCTCGCCCACGGGGTGCGTAGTAATCGAACACTACTTTCTTGTAGTCGGCGTACCTTCCGCCGCGCATCGACACGGGCCAATTGCTACCGTAAACCAGTCGGTCGGCACCAAACTCTTCCGTCAGTACATCAAGCGTCGACTTGTAGAAGTCCACGCCTGTCGGCGACGGCTGACGATGCGACTGCTGAAACAGACCGGAGATCTTGCAATAAACGTTCGAATGGGCGGCAGCCTTCTTCACCCCAGCAATCCATTTTGGATCGGGAGACTTACCTTCGATATTTGCGCCGGCAACGTGATTCACCAGGATCTTTAGTTTGGGCAATCGTTCCGCGACCATGGCCACGTCTTCCAGGCTGAACTGGAACATCAAGACGTCCAACGTCTGATCCATGTCAGACAACAACTGCAGATCTCGCCAAACGTCATCGGTAAAGAACTTGTCGCCACCAGGTCGCTCACGCATGCGGATGCCAACATAGCGTTTGTCTTTCGAGAGTCGTTTCAGATCGCCGGCGAAACCGTCGGTGCCAATCTCCAAACTTCCGACCAAGCCAATGTAGCGCTTAGGATCGTGCTTAACCAAATCCAGCACCCACTGATTGTCTGGGACCCACTTGCTGGCCTCGACAATCACGGTTGCCGTGATGTCGTTCTCCTTGGCAACCGCATTGAAGTCCTTGGGCAAAATCGGACGGTACAGAACGTGGTCTGTCTTCGGCGGCCAAGGTACTCCTTCCTCGCGCGTGGTGTCATACAAATGAATGTGCGTGTCGATGATCGGGATGTCAGAAAAGTCCTCAGCAAACGAGGGAGCTTGAGTACTCGCGACAATCAAAACGGCTATTAACCAGTACGCAAATTTGAAACGCATCACGCATCTCCACCGAGTTCGGTCATTTGGCAAGCCACACATTATGCCATGCCGCGCGGAGAGATGTTGGGTTCATTACGAAGCATCAACGCAGTGGAGCGAGACGACAAACTCGCAAGCACGAAAAACAGCGAGAATCGCGATGCAACTGTGGTTTCGCAGCCGATCGTGCGGGCAGCAAATCCCGCGATGCAAGAAGCTTACAGACGATCTTTCCAGTCGTCGGCACCCAACGCACAGATTCGCACCAGACGCTCGGCCGAGTCACGCACCGTATCACCAAGAGCGGCGAGAGGAAGCTTTTCCCCAGTGTCATCAATGATCGTGACGCGGACACACCACTCGTTGGAAGTGGCTATCTCCCTCACTTCAACCAAGCCATAGGCAGTCGCCAAGCGATCTAAGACGGCTTGTGTGGACTCGTCGAATTGGAGACGCGAGTCTTCGTCGTAGGGAAAGAACTTCATGGCCAACGAGAGCCCGTTGCAAACGAAAAAATCGAGTAGGATATTCTCCTATCGTCCCCTCTGCAGAGGGTGTCCTCTATTTCTAACTGTTTACGTCCAAAATGCAGTACCCAGGACGGAAAAACCGCTCGAAAAATGACAATGAACAGTCCGCTCGATAACCGTGCTTAACGACTGCGTGGGCCAGCGAAGAAGGCAGAAATCTCTTGCCACGAATTGAGGGGGTGGCGTTGCAGAACAAGGTGGGGTGCGTGAATTTCAACCGAATGAACGTTCGGCAGAGTGCGCTCAACAATATCGAAGCATCGCTTGGGAACCAGCCAATCGGTATCTGGCCGCAAGTAGCAAACGGGACAACGAAGCTGCTTCAGTTGTTCCCGCACATCCACCTTCATGACCTCGCGCATGCGACCAATGCGTGTCGGTAAAGGGAAAGTGGAGATCGCATGGCGTACTGGGGTCACTAATTCATGCCGAACCGAAACATCCAGCAAATAGTTTGCAACGACATACCTCGAAGGTGGCACACGCAAGAGCATGGACCACGGCAAGAACTTCGCAAACCATGGAGTGGGTGGAGTCACGAACGATGCGACCAGCACGACACCGCAAACATTTTCGCAACGTGCAGCAAGCAGTACCGCTAGAGGTCCCGAGAACGATTCGCCAATCAACCAGCACTGTCCTGCGGATTCGACCTGCGGAGCAAAGTGGTCCGCAAGCAGCGGATATCGAAATCCGAATTCGGGAAGTTCCTTGAGATGGACTTGGAGATCGTTGGGTGCCTTGCGTTGGAAATCTTCAAGCAGCTCCGCACTGCCATGCATTCCGGGAAAGACAAGCACAGTCTCTGTCATTGAAGACAACCTGATTGCGTTTCGCGACCGTGGACAAAATCGAAGCGAAACTCCAAGCTCATCACCTAATAGCCTTCGCCAGATTCGAATTCGGAATAGTGATCCGGTGCTGGATCGGCAAAACGAGTGAATTCCTTTCGCCAAATGAGCTGTTGATCACCAACGGGGCCGTTACGCTGCTTCGCGATGATGATCTCGGCCAATCCCGCAACCGCGTCCTTTTCGTCGCCGTGCAGATAGTACTCTTCACGGTGCACAAACATCACCACGTCGGCATCCTGCTCGATCGCACCCGATTCACGCAAGTGACTGAGCTTTGGCTTGTTGTCTCGCGACGCTTCGGCCTGCCGGTTCAGCTGCGCCAGACAAAGAATCGGAACCTCCAACTCACGAGCGAGAACTTTCAATCGTCTGGCCATCTTGGCA
>CAYQMZ010000087.1:2955-8005 GCA_964418725.1 uncultured Pirellulaceae bacterium | reverse complement strand
CGCGGATCATCTGGCTGCAAGAGCTGGAGATAGTCGAGCACGATCAATCCAAGCTCCCCAGTGTTGCGTTTGATCCGACGAGCCGCCGCTGCGATTTCCGTAACCGTTCGACTCGGCGAATCATCGATGTACAACGGACAAGTGCTAATTCGGTTCGCGTTGTCTACAAGCCGCTTTCGATCGTCTTGCGAAATGGTGCCGTTACGCAGACGCCGACTATCCACTTCAGCGATACTGCAAAGTAGACGGTCGACCAATTCGAGCGACGACATTTCCAGGCTGACGAACAATGTGGGTGCGTCTTCATTCAACACCACGTTTTCGGCAATGTTCATCGCAAACGCAGTCTTCCCCATAGAAGGTCGGGCCGCCAGGATGATTAACTCCGAGTTGTGGAGACCACCCATCATTTTGTCGAGACCTTCGAAACCAGTCTCAACACCACCGCCGATGTACTCACCCTTCAGACGCGCGTCGATCCTGTCCAGCGCACTGTGCAGGACATCCGAAATCGATGAAACCTGTGACGATCCACGTCGATCAAGAATCGCGAAGATCTTCTGCTCGGCTTGCCCCAACAGTTCCCGCGGGTTATTCGACGGGTCGTACGCATCGCGCAGAATCTCGGTACTCGCGTCAATCAGTGATCGACTGGTGGCGTCAGTACGAACCAACTCCGCATAGTGCTTTACGTGAGCTGCGGTGGGCACAGCATCGCCCACTTTGGCCAAAAAGGCGGCTCCGCCAATCCGCTCAAGATCTCCATTCCGCTTGAGTTCGTCATACAGCAACGTGACATCAATCTTCCGCCCGGAATCGTGCATGTCCCGCATGACTTCGTACAACTTCGCATGTGCGTCATCGTAGAAGTCTTCCTTCCGCAGAATCATGGCCACTTCGTCGGCCACATCAGGCTTCAAGAAGATACTGCCCAGCACAGCCATTTCCGCCTGAGCGTTGTATGGCGGCTGTCGATCCAGAATCTCTGAGGCCCCCATCTCGTCGGGTGCCTTGCGTTTTCCGCCGTACCGAGAGCCATTTCGGCCGTTTGAAGAACGTTCTTTGTCAAATGCCATGTTTTTCTTCCATGCAGCAATGCAACG
Organism: uncultured Pirellulaceae bacterium; assembly: GCA_964418725.1. GTDB lineage: Bacteria > Planctomycetota > Planctomycetia > Pirellulales > Pirellulaceae > CAYNJG01. The sequence continues at coordinate 6,902 of CAYQMZ010000087.1, read as the reverse complement.
ACTTCCAACTGCGTTGCTTGGGGTCGGGTATCTTAGTCCGCCACCGGTTTCTCAAAAAGCGGCAGCAATCAGCCGTACTTTGAGAACCTTCTTCGCGCAGATATGTTGAAAGCCTGTCGTAGCGGTCAATTTCGACTGCAGATCACGGGACAGCCAGAGTTAGCCGGTTTGAGCAACATCGCAACCGCCTCTGGAGTTATATCGGACGTTCGAAGGATCGATCAAATCGTATTCAGTGACCAAACGTGTCACGCCAACTCGTCATAAATAGGCGTACGCTGGGCGAACCGCGCGAAATCCACACCCAATTGGGCATCGTTGGGTTTTGTCCGCAGGGACCTCCCGTCCAGCGTGGTTAAGGCGTAATTGGCAGGGCGAATACGTCCTACGGTTTGAGATGCAGGGAAAGAAGGATCTGTGTTCAAGTTTATCCACGCGGCGGACATTCACCTGGACAGTCCGCTTCAGAACCTCGATCAGTACGAAGGGGCGCCCGTCGAATCACTGCGTGTTGCGACGCGCGAGGCATTCGACAATCTGATCCAATTGGCGATCGATGAGCAGGTTGCCTTCTTGCTGATCGCCGGCGATCTCTACGACAAGGACAGCCCCGACTTTCAAACGCCGATCCATGTTCGCAAGAAAATGGAGCTACTGGCGAGACACGACATCCAGGTATTCATCATTCAGGGCAACCACGACGCGACTACGGTGGCAAAGAAGGCATTCGATGCACTGACGATGCCTCCCAACGTTCACGTGTTTTCCACGAAGAAGCCCGAGACTCAATATCTCGACGAACTGAACGTGGCAATCCACGGCCAAGGGTTCGCCACAAAGTCTGTCGAAGAAAACTTGTCCGCCAAGTATCCAACTGCGGAAGCAGGGCGTTTCAACATCGGCTTGCTGCACACAAACCTGGGCGGGAAAGAATCTCACGACAACTATGCCCCGTCGACCGTCGAAGGGCTTCGAGCTCGGGAGTACCAATACTGGGCACTCGGCCATATTCACAAACGAGATCGCGGCATTGGCGGTACGAGTCAAATCATCCATTACCCTGGCAACTTGCAAGGGCGGCACATTCGCGAAGTCGGAGCAAAAGGCTGCTCGTTGGTTACGGTTGACGACAATCATCAGATCTCGATCAAATTCAAAACTACCGACGTTTGGCGCTGGCATGAGTGCATTATCGATGCGACGCACTGCGAATCGCCGGACGACGTCTTGGTGGCCGTACGCGTTGATCTTGAAAAGGCACTGCAAGAAGCAGACGATCGATCGTTAGCGGTTCGTGTTCGAGTTCAAGGCCAGACACCAGCTCATCGATCGCTGATGCGTTTACCAGAACACTGGCGCGACGAGCTTCGCCGGGCCATGCTAGATTCGTTCGAAGCACGCGTGTGGCTGGAGAAGATTGTCTGGCAGACTCGCCTTCCCAAGACGCCCACCTCACACGAACTGGACGCATCTTTCGGAGATCTGATCGCAGGCATTCACGAGACCGTGGCGGGAGACGAAGTGTTTGCCGACATTCGAGAGCAATTTGACACCATGCTGGCCAAACTTCCCAAGGACATTCGGATGGAGTCGGTGGTCATCGACTTGGACGATGAACAGATGTCGCAAACCCTGGTGAACGAGGCCAAAGAGTTGCTGACGTCACGTCTACTAGATGCCAGCGATCCCACGGAATCGACCGACCTTTCCGGCTCTTCCGCCGCGTTCGGATCCGAAGGAGGCACCGCATGAAATTCTTGGAACTTCACCTCCTGGCGTACGGACCATTCACTGACCACAGCCTGGACCTGTCCGAAAACTCATTTCATCTTGTGTTCGGTCCTAACGAGGCGGGAAAAAGCTCTACGCTGCGTGCGATTGACGGTCTGATGTTTGGGATCCCATCTCGAACCGAAGACAACTTCGTTCACAAATACAGCGACATGAAGATCGCCGCGAAGATTGCGAACGCGGATGGACGCGAACTGGGCTTCATTCGTCGCAAGAAGCAAAAGAAGTCGCTCGCTAGTTTCGATGCCGCTGAGAAACCGCTGGCCGAAAACGCGTTGGACGCCTACCTGAAGGGCATGGAACGCGAACGCTTTAAACGTCTCTATTGCATCGACCACGACGCCTTTCGGGCTGGCGGTGAACTGATGCGAGACCTAAAGGGACTTGCAAACGAAAGTCTGGTCGCCGCCAGCCATGGTGGCGGATTCGGTGATGTGGAATCGCTGCTGTCGGATCAAGCTGCCGAACTCTGGTCGCCACGGAAACGTGCAACAAAGATCAAGAGTCAGATTTCCGAGTATGACGCACTGAAATCGGAACGTCGGAAGCAAGAGACTCGCGTTCAAGAGTGGAAGACGCTGAACGACGAACTGGAAGCACTACAACTACGCAAGCAATCGATCGTCGAAGAATCCACCGCAATCAAGGCTAAGCAAAACCGCTGCAAACGGCTGCTGGAAGCACTACCGCTAATCGACGAATGGAAACGACTGAAGAGCGAGCTTGATGGGCAGGACCAAGTTCGAATTCTGCCAGACAGCTATTCTTCCGTTGAACGGGCAAGTTGCGAAGCCGACCTATCCAATGCCAACATCCGCCGACGAACACTCGACGAAAAGCTTTGCACGCTGGATAGCGAAATTGAAAGTTCGTCGCAACTCCCGGAGGTACTTGAGGCAGGTGATGCCATCGACGCACTGCAACGTCGAATCGAGTCGTACTTAGACTCGCAGGAAAGCCTGGCCGTCGACCAGGCAGCGATGGACGCATCGCATCAAGAACTACAACGTTGGCTGGATGAGATGGATTCGCCTTGCTCGCCAGAGTCGGCGAACCAGTTGATTTTGAAGAGCGAAGTTCGCGCCGCTATCGAAGACCTGATTCCTCAGGAAGAGCGACTGCGTGAACAGCCTGCGTCATTGCTGCGCGAACAGCGAGAGAAGCAGCGACAGCTGGCCGAGCACCAGCAGCGGTTGGAATCGCTAGGCCAGCAACACGACATGGGGCCACTTGCTCTGGCCGTCCGCGAAGCGACGCAAAACCTATCCTTGGAATCCAATATCGTTGAACTCGAACGAACGCTCGCCACACAAGGTGACAGGATTCAACGTAAGGTCGACCAATTGCCAGGCTGGTCAGGCACCGTCGATCAATTGACCAGATGCGAAATGCCGCTTCGCGAAACGGTTGATCAAGTCGCCAAGCAACGCGTACAGATCGAAAGCCAAATTTCATCGCTGGAAACCCAAATCAAAGACACGCAGCGCGAACTCAACCAAGTACTCGAAGCGATCGCCGCATCGCAACGCGCGTCGTCGGTCGTGACGGAAGAGGACCTGAAACAGGCACGAGCAGAACGCGACCATGGCTGGCAACTGATCAAGGAAACCAAGTTTCGCGATGGGTCCAATGACACGGGTGTTCAACTGTTTGCCGGACCAACATCACTGGATCTGGCCTACGAAGAACGGGTTGAATCATCGGATACGATCGCCGACCGCCTTCGACGTGAAGCTGAACGCGTTGGTGAATTGACCGAAAAGCAAGAGCGAGCCACTCGCCTGAAGGCAGAATGCGAGGACCTAGGTACTCAGCTAAATCGCGAGCAAGGTGCGTTGGCCAATTTGGATGACGATTGGAATGCATTGTGGGCACGAAGCGGTGTTGAGAACGCGCGGGGCCCAAGCGAGATGAGCGCGTGGTTGGAATCGTATGCTGAGATCGTCAAGGCAGCCGAAGACAGCGCGGAATCGCGTTCTGCGTTGGAACTGCAACGACAAGACCTCACCCGCCAGATCGATTCGCTCCGCTCGACGATGGCAGCTTTGGCGGATGATAATCTGACGAAGGCGACCAATTTGGGCGATCAGCAATCACTGCAACGTCTACACACAGTCGCGGAGTCGCTGCTGGAGGATTACCGGAAGCAAGAATCC
>CAYQMZ010000087.1:0-2945 GCA_964418725.1 uncultured Pirellulaceae bacterium | reverse complement strand
GCCGAAGACACCGCGGAATCACGTGCTACCTAGGCACAGCAACAACAAGACCTCACCCGCCAGATCGATTCGCTCCGCACGACGATGGCTGCTTTGGCGGACAACAAGCTTACGACGACCAATTTGGACGATCAGCAATCACTGCAACGTCTACACACTGTCGCGGAGTCGCTGCTGGAGAATTACCGGAAGCAAGAATCCGAGCGAGAACAACTGACGAGCGATACGACACGGTTGAAGTCGGAAATTGATGAGTTGACGACCGAACTTGAGGAAGCCAACAACAAGCTGACCGCTTGGAAGTCGCATTGGTCGTCGGCGATGAAGTCAATCGGATGTGATGCAGAGATTACTGCGGCCCAGGCCACAGCACGGATCCGCTGTTTGTCCGGATTAGAGACAGCCTATCGCGAACACGCAAAGTCCGCCGCGCGTGTGACTCAAGCCCAAGACCGAATCCAGCGATTCGAAACGGACGTCACCAACCTGACCAGCAAGGTAGCTCCGGAATGCAAAGAACTGGCTGCGATCGATGCAGCGGGCCGCTTGAAGGACAAACTTCAAGAGGCAAGGTCTTTGAAGCAATCTGCTGACGAACGCAACGAGCGAAGGTCAGAAGTCAAAAGGGATCTGCAAGAAGCCAACTCGGACATCAATCAACTTCAATCCAAACTGACGCATTTCCTAGCGCTCGCGGGAGTCGAAACGTTGGATGGCTTAGACACGATTGAACGCGTTTCTGATCTCGCCATCCAGAGCAGCAAAGTAGAAGAAAACCTTCGTCGCATCAGCACCGGCGATGACTTGGAGGCTTTCGTAAAGGAAGCCGAGTCATCAAATGCCGACGAGCTGGACGCCCAGATCTCACAACTTGAGTCTGAGTACGTTGAGCTCGCCAACAGACGCGATGAAGCAGTCTCACTAATCCGCGATGCTGAAACCAAGCGAGATGAATTCGACGGCAACGACTCGGCTGCTCAAATTGATCAGCGAGCCATGAACTGCCTATCACAGGTTCATTCCGACGCACGCCAGTACTTGGTACTTCGCATTGCGGAGACAATCTTGCGACAACAGGTTGAACGCTATCGAGAGGAAAACAAAGATCCACTGCTCGCCCGGGCCAGTCAGTACTTCGCAGAAATGACCTGTCATGAATTCAGCGGCGTGGAATCAAACTATGACGACCAAGGACAACCAATCCTGGTTGGTGTTCGCAAGAACGGCGAACAGGTGCTGACCGGGGCCATGAGTGACGGCACGTTAGATCCGCTGTTCCTGTCATTACGACTTGCCTACCTGCACAACAAACTTTCCGAATTCGAACCCATGCCGCTGGTGGTGGACGACATCTTGATCCACCTGGACGACACGCGGGCTTTGGCCACGATGAAGGTCTTGGCTGAGTTCTCAAAGTCGACTCAGGTTCTGTTCTTCACGCATCACCAGCGGTTGCGTGAATTGGCAGAGACCCACATCGCAGACGACCTACTGACGGTGCACGAACTGGAAAGAAGCGGCCAGCAGAAGAAGACATCAAGGCCGCGATGAGGGTGCTACGTGCTGTTCAGCTCGACGCGAATCCGAGTGCGAATCGCGAAGCACCAATAAAAAAACTCCTCGCCAAACGATGGCGAGGAGCCCTGGGAAACAGCAGCAGGTAGACTGCAAGCTTTCAATTTCCTTGCGACTCTTGGGTGGGAGCCGCGTTGTGCTTTGTTGTCTCACCAATAAAGCAACCAGCGGGCCAAACAAAGAATTCCCGGAAAAACGTAGGCGAACCCGCCGGAGGTTGCGAATTGGCCTCAATTTCCGTTGCGAAATCGCAAGTTACGTCGTGGAAAGAACTCAAGCGAGCACGATCCAGCTACGAGAGCAGTAGTCGCCGCCCTACGCCGCCTTCTTGTACCGCGGGTTCGGCACCGTGGGGATCGGCGCCGAAACTCTCTCACGCCAAGCCTTCATCTTCTGGTGCAATTCTTTGAGCTTTTGAGGGTGGCTGTCGTTGAGCATCTTCTGCTCGCCAAGGTCATTGCTCAAGTTGTAGAGTTCCAGCCGACCGGTCTCGAACCACTCGATCAGCTTCCAATCACCGCTACGCACAGCACCAGCTGGCGTAGTGCGGAATGGTCCACCGTGCGGATCCCCTTTGCCTTGCAGAAAGGCTGGGAAATGCCAGTAGATGGCGTCTCGGCCAAGCGTGGCCTTCGGATCGCGTAGCAGCGGCACCAGCGATTTGCCGTCGAGCTTCACGTCATCGGGTTTCGCGGTTTCAGTCATCTCGAGCAATGTCGGATACATATCAATTCCGATCACCGGCTCGTTACACGTCGAATTCGCTGCGGTCACGCCTGGCCACTTCATCAGTAGTGGCTCGCGAATGCCGCCCTCGTACAACATCCCTTTCGCACCACGTAAGGGATGGTTGGTCGTTGCTCCGATATGTCCCCCATTGTCCGAAAAGAAAATCACCACGGTCTTGTCCGTTAGCTTCAGCTCGTCCAACGTCGACAGCACTCGCCCAACGCTGTCGTCGACGCTTTCCAGCATGCCTGCGTATTTCGCATTCGTATGATGCGTGGTCTTTGTTTTCGCCTTGTACTTATCCGCCAGCGACTGTTTAGATTGGATCGGCGTGTGCACCGCGTAGTGCGTCAGATACAGAAAAAACGGCTTTGACTGATTGTCTTTTATGAAGTCGACGGCTCGGTCTGTAATCGCATCGGTCAGATAGGTCCCTTTTTCAGGCACTTCAAGATTCGGATACTTCAGCGGACTATGATAGCCGCCACCAGACGGACTGCCCCATTCGCGACCAGCGACGTTGACGTCGAAGCCCTGTGTCTTGGGGTCGGCACCAAGATGCCACTTGCCCATGGATGCCGTCGTGTAACCACCGGCCTTGCGAGCTTGCGCCATCGTCACAAAGTCGTCGTCCAACACGG
>CAYQMZ010000086.1:0-14755 GCA_964418725.1 uncultured Pirellulaceae bacterium | reverse complement strand
CCTCCGAGCGGAGTGTTTCGACTCTTTGAGAGGAATCGTGTGGGCTCGACGTGCCACTTTTGCTTCGGATCAATGATCGTCACGTCGGCGTCTGCCCCGGGTCGCAAGGAACCCTTTGATTCCAGTCGAGTAATCTCAGCGGGGTTCTTTGAAAGCTTCTCGATCACCTTCGACCAAGTCAGGTGCCCGGGTTCGATCAAGTATTTCACAACCAAGCCCAACGTGGTTTCCAGCGAGTTAATGCCGAATGGTGCTCGATCCAATTCGTGGATCTTCTTTTCGTGGGCACGTGGTGAATGGCCGCTACAAATGACGTCCAGCGTATCGTCCGCCAAACCCGTCACACATTCGGCAACGTGCGAGCTCGAGCGAAGTGGTGGATTCACTTTGCAATTCGAATCAAAGCTTCGCAGCATCTCATCGGTAAGTGCGAAGTGATGCGCGGCGATTCCTGCCGTAATTTCAACGCCACGATGCTTGGCACGACGAATCAATTCAACGCTTCCGCCACTAGACACGTTGATCAAATGCAATCGCCCGCCCGTTGCTTCGGCTAAGCGAATATCACGCCCGGTCATCACGTCTTCGGCTTCTGCCGGCATCACGCGAAGCCCCAAGATCGTAGACATCAGACCTTCGTGCATGACGCCGTCCTGATTCAACTCGAGCACTTCGGGATGATTCAGGATGGGACGATCGAACATTTTTGCGTATTCCAATGCTCGTCGCATCAAATCCGCATTGTGGATTGGACGTCCAGCGTCGGTAAAACCAACCGCACCTGCTGAGTGCAATGTTCCAAGTTCAGCAAGTTCTTCACCGTCACGGTTCTTGCTGACACAGGCCAAAACGAACACGTTGCAGTTGTCCGCGATCATCGCCTGATGCTTCACGAATTCGACGCTGGCCTGTGAGTCAATCGCTGGATCCGTATTGGGGCCGCAGCAGATCGAGGTGAAGCCTCCGGCCAGTGCGGCCGCGGTACCGGTCACAATGGTCTCGTCTTCTTCCCAGCCCGGTTCTTGCAACTGAGTATTGATGTCGATCCAACCGGGGCACACGATCATGCCCGTTGCTTCTACGGTCTGGCAATTGGCGGTTGCTTCAATATCGATTCCGGCAACTCGGCCATCTCGTAAGAGAAGATTGCCAACGCGGTCGATCCGCTGCGAAGGATCGATGATTCGACCGCCACGAATGAGCAGATCTGGAACGTCAGGCATTTTTGACTCCACTTAGCAAGAACAGAACGGCCATTCGAATCGCCAAGCCATTTGTAACTTGCTCGAGAATTACACTCTGCGAACCATCGGCAACGTCCGAAGTGATTTCAACACCGCGGTTAATGGGCCCGGGTGCCATGATCAGAATGTCGTCTTTCGCTCGCGACATACGCTCGCGATTCATGGCGTAAAGCAGGGCATACTCGCGAACAGAAGGGAATGGTCGTGTGTACTGTCGTTCAAATTGAATTCGCAACAGGTTGAGAACATCGCATCGCGGAATGATTTCGTCCAAGCTGTGTGCCACTTCAACGCCCAACTCCTCCCATCGCGGACTAACAAGTGTCGCCGGTCCACACACGATGACGTGGGCTCCAAGCTTCTTCAGTCCCCAAATGTTCGATCGAGCCGTGCGGCTATGAGCTATGTCTCCAACCAATGCGACCGTTAGCCCATCGATCTGCATACGATGCTGCCGAATGGTCAGAATGTCCAACAAGCCTTGCGTCGGGTGTTCGTGAGGGCCATCGCCGGCATTGATCACGCTGCAATCTAGGTTGCGAGCCAGCAGATGCGGTGTTCCCGGCGTGCTATGACGCACGACGGCTAGGTCGATATTCATCGCCTCAATTGTTTTGGCTGTGTCGATGAATGACTCGCCTTTGGACAGGCTGCTACCAGACGCAGAAAACTCGACCGTGTCTGCACCCAAACGCCGTGCTGCCAACGAAAAGCTGTTACGAGTTCGTGTTGAGTTCTCGAAAAACAGATTCGCACACGTCCGACCGGTCAGCAGCGGAATCTTTTGCTTACAGTTTCCAGTCAAAGCTCGGCATTCGTCAGCCGTGTTCAGAATCGTCTCGATCTCTTCACCGGCCAGACTTTCAAGATCAAGCAGATGACGGCGCGTCCACGATTCAGGATAGGCTGGCAGAGAGACGTCTTGGGTATTCATGGAAAGCCGCGTGGGTGTCGTCGCTGGTGCGTCGGGCTCTGGGCAAATTTCGTCAAATCGTAGCGACCTCCGCTGCTAGCGACAACCAGCCTCGCTTCCCAAACCTCACCATTTAAGTAGCTTCGACCAAATTGTTGAGAATTCCCATTGGCTACGCCAACGTTCCAGATGAATTTGTGAGCTGACGGCAGATTTGAGGCAAATTGCCAGTTACGTGAACGGAGAAGATTGCTAAATACCGTCCCACCGACTGGAACAAAGGACCGCAAATATGAAAAGCCGCAGAATGCCAACCTCGCTGGCACGCCTCGTCTCTTCCGCAATCTTGATGATCGCCGTTTTCTCCGGCTGTCAGTCACTCACCACACAGCAGCAACCGGTCAGTTCGTCTCCGGACATGATCACGGTCCAAATCCGGCAGTCGAATCGAAAGCCGAAAAACACGCAAATCCCGCTGAAGCCAGACATGCGGCTGCAGGAAATCGTCGATTCGAGCAAGGCACCGTTTCGCCACAAAACTGCCTATATCGTCCGCACAAGCCCCAAGACCGGGCAGCAGCATAAGCTGGAAGCCAGTTTTGATACCAATCGCCGCGTTTCGATGGAAACGGACTACGCTATTCAGCCAGGCGACCGCGTTGTCATCGCCGAAGACACAACCAGCTCTTTCGATCGCGTTATGAAAACGATGATTGGCCGAAGCTAATCAACGTATGCCTCGTACGATTCCGGTCGGCGTCCTCTCGCCAACTCGCGGTTCATGGCCGATAATGCGGCCATGTTTACAGGCTTGGTAGAAGAACTCGGCACAGTGGTGGAAATCTCGGACCAGGGTCCCGGGAAGCGAATCGTCATCGATACAGGCATCATTGCCGACGATGCGGAACTTGGAGCAAGCATCGCTAACAACGGGTGCTGCTTAACCGTTGTTGCCATCGACGGGACCAAACTGGCTTTCGACGCCGGTCCCGAAACTCTGAAACGCACCAACATAGGTCGCTTCATTCCTGGCTCGCGAGTGAACTTAGAACGTTCGCTGAAGGCTGGCGACCGACTCGGCGGACACTTCGTTACCGGTCACGTTGATGCAGTGGGCCATCTCGACGAACGCATTGATGACGCAGATTGGTCGACCTTCTGGTTCCGAGTCCCCGCCTCGCTGACTCGACAGATGGCCAGCAAGGGATCGATCGCGATCGATGGCGTTAGCCTGACACTCGTTGACGTTGAGCCCGAACGATTCAGCGTCGCCCTGATTCCTCACACGCTGCAGGTCACCACGCTGGGATCGATGGTCGCAGGAGACCCCGTCAATCTGGAGACGGACCTGTTAGCCAAGTACGTCCAGCAGCAATTGCAAAGAGATTGATTGACTTTGCTCAACGACCGACTCGATCCGGCGATTGATTGTCTCGTTCAATATCTCGCCCATGCCCCAGCCGACAGCAACCAACGAACAGTAGTCTCATGAGTAGTCGCCAAACCGTCAGCTTCCTTCGTCGTCGACTGCAAGAAGTCGGACTGCAACCCGATAAGCGACACGGTCAGAACTTTTTGATCGACTTGAACCTGATCGATCTGATCGCCAGGTCCGCAGAGCTAACCGACAAAGACGTCGTACTAGAAGTCGGTACGGGCATGGGGTCCCTGACAGGACTGATGGCACCACACGCGGGGCAGATCGTCACAGTCGAAATCGATGCGGGACTTGCTCAGATTGCCACCGAAGAACTTGAAGGGTTTTCCAATATCACACTGCTGCAGCAAGACGCGCTGCGAAACAAAAACAATATTCACCCAACGGTCATCGAGACCATTCATGCCAAGCTTGATGAAATCCCCGACAGCCATCTCAAGCTAGTTGCCAACCTTCCATACAACATCGCCACCCCGTTGATTTCGAATCTGCTTCACTGGGAACGAATGCCCTCCCTGATGGCGGTAACCATCCAAAAAGAACTGGCAGATCGAATCATGGCCTCGCCTTCTACAAAGGATTACAGTGCACTCAGCATTTGGGTGCAGAGCTTGGCCGAGGTGGAACTGGTACGCGACTTACCGCCTGGTGTTTTCTGGCCCGCACCAAAGGTCGACTCGGCCATCATTCGTATCCGTCCGCAGCTGGAAAAACGGGCACTGATTCCAGACTTGCGATTCTTTCACACGTTCGTGCGAGCCCTATTCTTCCACCGCCGGAAGTATCTTCGCAGCGTATTGAACAGCGCGTTTAAACGCGAGTTGGAGAAATCTGACGTAGACGAAGTACTTGATGCCAGTCGTTTCATGCCGAACATGCGTGCGGAACAACTCGCAGTTGAGGAAATACGCGAATTGAGCGAACTTTTCCGCGCGAAAGTCAACGAAAAACAGTCGGCATCCTCGTGAATTATCGTCGCATCCAATTAGAATTGGATGCGTGCGATTCACTTTTCCGAAGGGTTCATTGCACCCGCATCCTGCACGGTGGACCGAATGGACGCCAGGCCCTCGGCCGATCATGAACGCATCCGAACAACCAAGTTCCTAACGGTAAGATTGCGAACAGTCTATGTTCATCGAAATGACAGGCCGAACACTAGAAAACATGCTCCATGAAGACGAGCTAGGCGCGGTTAGCTTAAAGGACGTGGGCGTTACGGAAGACACCGTTGTTCGCGTTAACAAGCAAGGCGACATCGAAGTACGTCGCCCAGAAGGCTGGGACATCCTCGGCGGCCTGATCGGCGAATTTGATGGCCGAGTCAAAAAGGCCACTGGATTGGACTGGGCGTAAGTCGCTTCCGACTCGCAGTCGGCTGAGCATTTCACGCGTGGCCCCTTTGACGTGTCAGTCGTGTCGCGCATCTCGAAATCGATAGCCCACCCCACGCACGGTCTCAATCACTTTTGCGTATTCGCCGAGCTTCTGCCGCAGGGCGCGAACGTGCACATCAATCGTTCGTTCCAGTACGATCGCGTCGCCTCCTAAAGCTGCATCGATCAGTTCCAACCGCGAAAAAGCACGCCCCGGTTGCCGGATCAAAACGTCCAGCAGACTAAATTCGCTGGGTGTCAGATCCAACATTCGATCGCCAGCCGTCACGTGATGTCCGCGACGATCCACAACGATGCCATGGCTAGAGGCCACATCGTGATTCGCGTCGCCACCTCGTCGACGCAACAGGGATTTGATCCGCTCTAGCAGAACGCGAATGCTAAACGGTTTTCCGATGTAGTCGTCTGCTCCAAGTGAGAATCCAACCACCTGGTCTGACTCTTCAGTCTTCGCGGTCAGCATGACGATCAAGATTTCACGCGTCGTCGCATTCGCACGAATTCGACGACAAACCGTAAGCCCATCCATGACAGGCAGCATCAAGTCTAGCAAAACGAGATCGGGAATCTTGAGCTCCGCTTGCCGCAGACCTTCCTGACCATCGCTCGCAATGGAAACTTCGTAACCCGCCTGGCGAAGGTTGTAATCCAACACGTCCGCCAGCGACTTATCGTCCTCGACGACCAAGATATGTGGATTTGCCATACGCACGCGCCGATAAACACCGGCTCATCAACAAGAGTCAGCACTACGGTGACTCGCGTCTCTTCACAGACGAGCCGCACCGCTGTCGAGCCTCGCCAAACCATTACAACAGATCGACGCGGCTTATCCATCTGAATCGGTCGCCGAGACTACGGACTGGCAATGAACACTCGGTTAACCGACCATGAAGATTGCGTTAACAGCGGCAACAACCGCCGCAATTTGAGCCGGCGCGTCCATGAAAACGTCAATTCGCTTACTTGCGCAGCCGCCGTTTACCACTCCAGATCGATAACATGCTGAACTGGTCGCATCGCGGCATCGATGGCGTCAACGAGCGGCTTACGCTCTCGTTCGGTCTTAGCAACAGCTTGCGCCATATCCTTGCGGCCCTCAGCACCATGAAACACGGACTTCACCTGGTGGGTCTCAAACGCTTGCTTTGCTGCTACGGCCTGGTCGACTCGAGAGAAATGATCACAGAACGGATTGGTAGTGAATTCGGCGGCGAGGTTGATTCCCTTTGCCAGTTGCCCCGCTGAGTACGTTCGCGACTGCCCCGCCCAGGTCACCGTCAACAGCTCGCGTAGTCCTTCCACCTTCAGCGTCAATCGATTGAGCGTCTCATCGAAAGGCACGAACGTCATACCCGACCGCACAGAATCGTCTCGATCATTGGGGCCTGGGGCACAAAACGGATAGCGGTCACTAACAACAGTCAGCTTGCCGTCTTCAAATGAATCGACCCGATGCCCGTTCTGTCCCTTGGCCGTCATATTCTTGAGGTCGACCGTGATCGTTCCAAGGTCGCCGTCGAGGCCTAACGCGCGCAGGTAGGCGTACGCCATGATTGCGTGGCCTGCCCAATCTGGATGGATCCCATCACGCCCGACCATTTCGTAGGGCTTCGCCCCAGTCTTGCCAGGATACCTTCCCGGGGCAAAAACGTTTGCCTTGTACATCGGCCAGAACACATCCGCAAATGCGACGTGCTCTCGTTCGGCAAGTCCCAAAGCAATATCACGCAGCGCACAGAGATGCTGATTGTGTTCGGCCAGCGTTCCGACTCGACCGGTCACCCACGTCGCGAGTTTGCCGCTACATCCTGGCGATCCCACGACTACGCGAGCTCCTGCGGACTTCAGTTTCCGAACTATGGCAGTGTAGTGATCGTCGTACCAGCGACCGTTGTTCACGTCGAAGGGACGATAACGAGCATCATTCATGCCGTAGTTCAGCGTTGCCAGGGTCGGCCGAAATCGCAGACAATCGTTGTCCATCCGCCGCAAGAATCCGTCAGTCTTCTCGCCACTCCAACCATACTGACGTACGGAAACGTCCAGTTCTGGCATGCAAACCGTCAAGTAGGTCTCGATCAATCGAGAGTACATGCGTTGCTCGGTAATCGAATCGCCAATGATCGCCAGTCGATCGCCGCGCTGTACCAACAAAGGGCCAGGAGCTGGTGCTTTTCGCGGATTCAGTTTTCGGAAAGCTTCCCCGTCCGGCTTCGCTTCATATTCATACGGTCCCAATGTCGGCAGTTGAAGTTCGCCGACTGGCTGTTGAGCAAACGCCGTCATCCCACCAAGGACGAACACAATTGCCCACAAAAGAAGTGACTTGCAGAATAGTTCCGGGCAAACGAAAGAAAAAAACGAACGCATCAGGGCGCCTCAACGAAACGGTACGACATCAGTCCAACGCTGGCTCCTATAATAGCGGCTCTACGTAGGCATATTCGACAATCTCTCGCGACGAGTACCGTCATGGCGAATCGACGTACATTTCTGAAAAACGCGGCAACTGGCAGTCTTGGATTGAGTCTCGCCGGGCTCGGTCTACAACCGGTGTCGGCAGCGGAGGCTTCGCTGGACGCGAACGTTGTTCAATTCAACGACAACATCGAGCCACTGGTACGCATGATCGAGGACTCGCCTCGGGACAAATTGATCGAAGAGGTGGCCCACCAAGTCCAAGATGGCTTGAGCTACCGAAAACTGCTCGCCGCCCTTCTTCTGGCAGGCGTTCGCAACGTTCAACCACGGCCATCGGTCGGCTTCAAGTTCCACGCTGTGCTGGTTGTCAACTCAGCACACCTCGCCAGTATGGCATCAAGCGACGCCGATCGTTGGCTGCCAATCTTCTGGGCATTGGACAACTTCAAAAGCTCTCAAGCACGTGACGTCCGCGAAGGTAACTGGACCATGGCTTCCGTCCACGAAGCAAAGGTCCCCGATGCCAGCAAGTCACGGGCGATGTTCGTCCAAGCAATGGACGAATGGGACGCCGAGTTGGCTGACGTTGCCGTCGCTGGACTTAGTCGTACCGCCGGAGCCAATCAGATCTTCGAGTTGTTTGCTCGTTACGGAGCTAGAGATTTCCGCAGCATTGGGCACAAGGCCATCTTCGTTGCAAACAGCTATCGAACTTTGCAATGCATTGGGTGGAAGCACGCCGAGCCAGTGTTACGGTCGCTGGCCTATGCGTTGCAGAATCACGAAGGTCAACCGAACCCAGCCAGCAGTGATTTAGACGCTGACCGACCATGGCGGAAGAATCTAGAGCGATCCCAAGCGATTCGCGAACATTGGCAGAGCGGACGCCTCGACGATAACAGCACGAAAGAGCTGGTCGAGACGTTTCGCGGCGGATCGAACGACGACACGTGCGAGCAAGTCGTCGAAATGCTGAACGCGGGCGTATCACCACAGTCAATCTACGACGCGTTATTCTTGTCCGCCGGCGAACTGTTAATGCGTCAACCTGGCATTGTTGCGCTGCACGCGGTGACCACAACGAACGCACTCCGCTACGCCTTCAACATGGCGTCGAATGACCATACGCGACGAATGATCCTGTTGCAGAACGCTGCCTTTCTGCCGATGTTCCGCGAGGCGATGAAAGGACGCGGTAACGTCAACGAACAGTCTATCCTGAATCTTGAGGGGACCGCGGACAATGCGACGGTCGAAGGCATCTTCCAACAGATTGGCCGAGACACGTCAAAGGCGGCCGAACGAACGCTCCACTACTTGGACAACGCCGGAACAGCAGATCGTATGATCGCCGAAGCAAGGCGATACATTTTCCTAAAGGGTAACGACTCGCACGACTACAAATTCAGCTCGGCTGCTTTAGAAGACTTCTATCACATCTCGCCAAACTGGCGAAATCGCTATCTTGCCGCCAGCGTTTTCAAGCTACGAGGCGAAGCAGCTAACGACAACGGGTTAGTGCAACGCATCCGCGCGGCCATTGGCTAGAGTACGCTCCGGTTCGCACACCAACGAACGTCGATATACAGGAAAGACGATGCAATTTCGAATTGGCGTGATTGGCGCAACGGGCTACATCGGAGTGCCGTATCGTCGTGAGATTCGCGAATCCAGTCAGAACAGCAAGATCATCGCCCTTTGCGCTCGGCGACAAGATCGTTTGGAAGCAGCGGCCGTCGAAGATAACGCGGAACTGGTGACGCAGGACTGGCGCGAAGTCGTCGACCATCCAGATGTAAACCTAGTGCTCGTTCTGACTCCAGACGCCTTGCACTACGAGCCAGTCCTAGCGTGCGCCGAGCGAGGGAAACACGTCCTATGTGAAAAGCCTGTCGGGATAGATGTATCGCAAGCTCATACCATGTGGCAAGCAGTCCAGCAGCAAGGCCTCGCCAGCTATGTACCTTACTGGAATCGCTATGTGCCAATTTTCCGTCGAGCGAAAGAGATTGTCGCTTCAGGAAAACTCGGCGAAATTCGATCGATCATCTATCGCTGGCACAATCCACGCCCAAGCGCCATGCCGTTCACGTGGCGCGACGATGCCAGCCTGTCTGCCGCCGGTTCCATCGCGGATGTCGGTTCGCATGCCTACGACATGCTGCGGTTCATTCTCAACGAAGAAGCGACACGTGTGCTGACTCACGCCAGCGTCTTGATGCCGGAGAAGCCAGATCTGGGAAATGTCGACCTGCAAGAAGCGATCGACTGGGGCAGCACGAATAAAGCTTCCAACAGCCAATCCCGGAAGAAAGGTTCGGTGCCGGACTACGCGCAGATCGGGTTTGAGTATCCCAGCGGCGCAGTTGGCAGCATTGTGCTCTCGCATGCGAGTTACTTGCGCAAGGGTTTTGCTCCGGAACTGGAACTACACGGCACGCTGGGATCATTGTCGGTGGACAGGATCTCTGGCGTCCTTCGATTTGCCGACAGCCCCGAACCAGCGCAGACACTTGAGACAATTGAAGATGATGGTTTCTGCAATCGCTTCGAGAACTTCGTATTCCCTGCTTTCGAAGCACAAATCAATTCCACGTCGGAACCGAACAAACAGCACCCTGACCTATTGGACGGTTTGCGAGTCCAAACGTTTACGGACGCTGCTTTCGCGTCGTCGCAACGTGGCGCATGGGTTGAGCTTGACGAGTTTGCTCCCACAGACTGATTGGCATTGGTGAAAGAGTCGCCGACACGAGTAGCAAACTTTGTCACTGCCTACTGCGGCTCAATAGCGAACGTCAACCGGCACACCCGACTTTCCGGACTCTATGGCTGCATGCACGGTGGCACAGATATCGCGAGAAACACGCGCGTTTAGTGACGTTTCGTTGCCAGAATCGATCGCCTTGGCAAAATCATCCGCTAGGAGCCAATCGTTGTCGTTGGCAATTCGGCGGTGCGGAAATTCCAGTTCGGGCTGTCCGCGATAGTAGACGGCAACCTCTGGCCGCGCCTCGCTAACAACGAAGGATCCGTCGGTGCCCATCAAGTGGATTTTTATCTCGCCGATGTCTGGGTGACTCGCGTTACCGATACGCCCCAGGCACAACGTTCCGACAACTCCATCTTCCATACGGAGCGTTACCGTCGACAAGTCATCGACATCGTTGTCTTTGTACAACTGATGAAAGTGGGCCTTCGTGCGAGCGAAAGTATTGATGACACGTTTGCTGACCAAGAGCTGTATGTAGGCAAGTGGATAAATGCCTTCGATTTCCAACTCCCCCATGGGTCGTTTGCCAACGCCGCCGTCTGCACCAGTCGCATGAGCCGCCTTAAGAAACTCAAGCCAATCCAGTTTGGGAGCTGTTGCGTCCTCAGCGCCAATCGGTGGCCCTGCATCCTTCGCAAAATAGAAGTCAACATGGACGGCAACGACCTGGCCTAGCGAACCCGATTTGACCACCTCATACGCGTTGCGGACTGCGGGCAAGAAATTCCGATTCCACATCAAGAATCGCACGTTGTTTCTTTCGACAGCCTCGACCAACCGATCACATTCATCCAGGTTCGTCGACATTGGTTTGTCTTGAACAACGTGGCAACCAGCGTTTGCAGCTCGAATACTCAAGTCACAATGTCGTTCGGCCTCTGGACTGACTACAGCCACTTCAACATTGTGCTCCGACAGTGCCGTTTCAACACCGGGCTGGTAAGGAACACTCAATTGGCCTGCATAACGTTGGTTGCGTTCATGCACCCAAGCAGGCTGCGATGGATCGTCTGTCACGACGACGGGTCGAAACCGCGCGTGGGAAAAGATTCCGTTCGGCACGTAGTCATGCTTTACGACGCTAACCACAGCTGTACGCAATGGTTCGCCGGTGGACTTCGCTTTAATGGAGTTCATAACTTGCCCCATTGCGTACAGCGACTTTGTTTTCGTCGGCCGATCGTAACGCCGCTTCGCGTACGGCAATTGCACTTCGCATATCAGAAACGGATTGGTTCCGTCGCTTTGCCGCGACCATCTGAATGAACGCCTCCAACTGGGGACCAAGCCAAGACGAGAGCTTTCGAGGTTGCGACCATAGATTCACCCCCAACGTCTTACCTTGCAGCAAAAGGTTCGTATTGCGATGGTCGTCCCCGTAGACCGCTCCGTCCGCCCCAATTAGCGACACCGTATAGAAATCAGGGGCCTCGTGCGTGGCGACGTCGATCATCGCCATCCCGGAAGGAAACCCCAGATGAACACTGATGCCCGTGCGACGTTCACTCGATTGGATCCAAGCTCCGTAAATGGAATCGGGAGGCTCACCAAAGACGGCGTGAGCCAAATCTATTTCTGCGTCGAGCGCCGAGCTCAACTGGTCATCCAATGAGCTGGATTCAATCGCTGACTCTTGATGCCAACGGTGAATCCTGAGTAACCCAGGCGGCCCAAGCCTGCCCGCCTCTAGTGCCTCGCGGATCGTCGTGGCGTACGACGTGTATCGACCGGGCTGCGCGACCATCACTTGTCCGTCGAAACTGGCCGACGCATCCGATAACGACTTGGCAGCATCCAGCGATACACCGGCGAAAGCACACAACACATGCTTGCCCCGCATAGCTAAGTCGCGGACGCATGTTGGCATGTCCGCGAAACGCGAGAGCATGCAGACCGCATCGAATTGATCGACACTATCCATTAAAGCCAAATGCAGTGGCGCCGTGTCGCCTTCATTGATGTGGCACGATAATTCCACGCCCTTTGTTCGAGCTACGACATGGTCGTAGATCTCGAATTGGTCTCTCCGGCAGACGACGGCAAGTCGCATCATTGAACAGTCACAGGGCAGAACACGGTTTGCCGATGAGTATATCCGTGTGTGCGAGAGCTCGCAAAAGTGGCGGCTCGAGAAATCCGATGCGCAAAAACTGGGACATCTGATTAGACTTTGGAGCGAGTCTCTTTTCATCCCGTCGGACGCCATGGAACAAGCGCCGACCACGACTTTGGCGACTCATTGGGCACGGCAGGAGAACGGGGAAGATTTCATGAGGCGTACACTTCACACGCACATGCGCTCGCTGAACATCGAGTCGCTGGAACAGCGTCATCTGTTGGCGGCCGATTTGCTGATCACGGAGTTTGTCGCGTCCAATGAGAACGGCATCGTTGATGAAGACGGTGATTCGTCAGACTGGATCGAAATCTTCAATGCGGGTCCGGACAGCGAAGACCTGGCCGGTTACTACCTCACTGACAATGCAGACCGCCTGAACAAATGGGCGTTTCCGTCCGTCGAACTGCCGGCCAATCAGTTCTTGGTTGTGTACGCCTCAGACAAGGATAGAGCTACTCCTGATCAGGAACTTCACACCAACTTTAAGCTCCAAGCGGACGGCGAATACTTGGCGTTGACCCGCGACGGAGCCGACTCAAACCCAGAAGTCATTGTCGAGTTTTCTCCGAACTATCGAAAGCAGTTCGAAGACATTTCGTTCGGCTGGACGCAAGTCAGCCAGGCAGACGGCACAATCGAAACGAACACGAACGCGACGCCACGGTTCTTTCGTGTCCCAAGTCCTGCAGCCATCAATCCGTCCACCGGCGTCGAGGCCATCGGAGCCGACGAAGTTCAATTCAGTCGCGATCGCGGTTTTTACAGCGATTCGTTTTCACTTCGCCTCACCGCAGCCTCCAATGCCACCATTCGCTACACGCTTGACGGAACAGAACCGACTGAACGACAGGGCCGA
This sequence comes from uncultured Pirellulaceae bacterium, assembly GCA_964418725.1. Taxonomy (GTDB): domain Bacteria; phylum Planctomycetota; class Planctomycetia; order Pirellulales; family Pirellulaceae; genus CAYNJG01. The sequence continues at coordinate 1,591 of CAYQMZ010000086.1, read as the reverse complement.
ATCTATCGCAGCCCGATCCAGATTCGCGAAACCACCACCGTCCGCGCGAGGGCTTTTCAAAACGGAATTCAGCCGTCGCCCGGAACCACGGCCACGTATTTGTTTCTAGATGACGTGGTACGTCAGTCGCCCAACGGAAGTGCACCCTCCGGATTTCCGTCTTCGTCCAACATCAACGGTCAAGAGCTTAACTATGGAATGGATCCAGACATCGTCAATGATCCCATCTGGGGACCGCAACTCGAGGAAGCGTTGACCCAACTTCCCAGCATCTCGTTAGTAATGGACGTTGACGATTTGCTGGACCGTCGAACCGGAATCTACACCAACGCAACGGAGCGAGGGCGAGACTGGGAACGTGCAGCCTCGTTAGAACTCATTGATCCCGACGGGGAGGAAGGCTTTCACGTCAACGCTGGAATTCGTGTTCGCGGTGGTTTCAGCCGGACAGGTCGCAATCCCAAACACGCATTTCGTCTCTTCTTTCGAGAGGAATGGGGAGCAGAGAAACTTCGCTTTCCGTTGTTTGGCGACGAGGGTACCGATGAATTCGACAAGCTGGATCTGCGCACGACGCAAAACTACTCCTGGGCATTCCAAGGCGACACGCGAAATGCGTTTCTGCGAGACGTCTTCGCTCGCGACCTGCAACGAGCTTTGGGGCAACCCTACACACGAAGCCGCTACTATCATCTCTATATCAATGGCAACTACTGGGGCGTCTACCAATCACAAGAGAGGGCCGAGGCCAGGTTTGCCGCGTCCTATTTCGGCGGAGACAAAGATGATTTTGACGTCGTCAAATCGGCCGGCAATGTTGGCGGCTACCAGAATGAAGCCACCGACGGAACGATGGACGCCTACGAGCGGTTGGCCGACATGTTCTATCAACGAGGTGGCTTGTCGGACTCGGCGGACTACTACAAAGCTCAAGGCATGAATACGGATGGAACCAGAAACCCAGACTTCGAACGCCTACTCGATGTCGACAATCTGATCGACTACGTGCTGACGACATACTACACCGGCGATCGAGACGGTCCCGTTTCGCGTTTCGTGAACGGCGTCAACAATTACTTTGGCATTTACAATCGCGAGAACCCTGACGGTTTCAAGTTTTTCGAGCACGACTCAGAGCACACTCTGGACGTCGGTTTCCCAGATCTCGCGGAACAGATTACGAGTAACGGTGCTCAATTCCGATACTTCAATCCGCTTTGGATGCATGAACAGCTCATTGAAGCCAACGGTGACTATCGACTGAAGTTTGCCGATCGCGTTTTTGATCTGACCAGGCCTGGCGGTGTGTTCTCTGACGCAGTTGCAAAGAGCATGATCGATCAACGTGCTGCCGAGATCGACATGGCAATGATCGCCGAGTCCGCTCGCTGGGGTGACTCGAAAGTCAATCAACCGCGCACCAAGAACGATTGGTTGCAGGCGGTCGATTCCGTGCGAGCTGCACTAACAGATCGAGGCTCGATACTCATCGAGCAGTTTCGCGGGTTAGGCTGGCTTCCTGATGTCGAAGCTCCCATCGTGCAAGTTAACGATCAAGCGACCGATGGAGGCCCCATTTCAATGTCAGACT
>CAYQMZ010000085.1:0-14791 GCA_964418725.1 uncultured Pirellulaceae bacterium | reverse complement strand
AACCAAAGCTGGTCGCCACGTCTCAGATACTGCCATTCGGCGGCAAGCATCAGCACGGGAAGCCCGACACCGAAACAGGCCAGAATGATATGGAAGCCGAGCGTAAAAGCCATCTGCATTCGTGCAGGCAGCAGGTTCTCGGCAGCCGCGGCAGCCAGGTTAACGTCCATGATAGTGCTACTAGTTTTGCTTGGACGGAATGAGAAAACGGATCAGCAACATGACTGTCTGCAAACCGTCACTTGCTGAGAATTTTCAGCCAAATCATAAACCGCAGTCCCGTTCGCCTCTAAACCTCGAACGTGCCAGGTCTGCCGACGGAAGGTTTTATGACACGCTTTGATCGTCACTTTGGCTTGCGAAACCGGAGCAAATAGTTCTCCTTGAATTCCGGTAGCGAGACTTCTCGTTCGAACTCGAATCCAGCTTCCATGATCTCCTCGCGGAAAACTTGTTTGCCCGCACGCACGTGTCCCATGATGAATTCACGGGACTTTCCCGGAATCCGTTCAAAGTCAATTACGACCAGCGTTCCGCCTGGCTTCAATGCCTTTTCAATCGAGGCAAGCGTTGCCTGAGGGAATTCGAAGTGATGATACGTATCGCAAATGAACACGAGATCGACCGAGTTTGCAGGCAGTTTGATCGAGCGTTCCGAACAGAGGACGCTTGTCTGATTGGTGATATTGGCCGCCTGCACTTGTTCGTTGATATGCCGCAGGAAGGTAGTCGAGATATCAACGGAGTACACCCATCCCTTTTCGCCGACCGCTTGCGAAAACAATCGGCTGTAAAACCCGGTGCCGGCACCGACGTCGGCAACGCGAGCCCCAGGCTTCAACCCACACGCCTTTAAGACTTGGTCGCGTGCGGAATAGACTTCGCGGCTTTCAATTTCAAATCGCCCCAGCCACTCATCAATCTTAAGTTCAGGATCGAGAAATCGATCGTTGATCCCCGGGCGAACGCTGACTGCGGCTTGATCCTGCGGCTTCGCTGCTGTTTCAGCTGTCGCGTTCGTCGCGAAGATCACTCCACAAGCGAGCACCAAACTTTGCAGACACTTGCCAGAAGCAAAACGACGAAATGCTGCTGCGTTGCTTCCCAAGCCGAACGGGCGAACTACTGATCCTCGTGTATTCATCGTGCTACTTCGCAAAGCGTTTCTTCGCGTCCTCGTAACCACCGACGTTTTCCACATTCGTGAAACCCAGTTCCTCAAGCGCCTTCTTGGCACTGTCTGCACGTCCTCCCATCCTGCAGTAAACGAGAATCTCCGCCGCTTTGTCGTTCGTCACTTCGCCAATTCGATCGGCGATCTCGGTATGGGGAATGTTGACCGAAGAATCGATGTGGCCGGTCTTCCATTCTGCGATAGAACGCACATCAATCACGATTGGACTGCTCGCGTCGGCCGTGCTGTCGTCGGTCTCTGCGATAGTCTCAGCTTCCGCCTCCGGGACGGTAGCATCAGTGGAGTTCGTGACGACCGTGGTGACCACAGGCGGATCCAAGTCCCCGACTGGTTCGGTTGGGGCAGTTCCCGAACAGCCAACCACCCCGAGAAGAATTAGTGCAACAGTGACTCGAGTCATCGCTAGTCCGTTGTATTGAAGTGTGAAACAAACATCCAACCGCACCGCCATCACAGTGCCTTGAGCCGCTTTAAAACTACGTACCTGACGTGAACAGACCTCAGGTTGCAGCCGACTGCCGGCAGACTTACTGAAGTCGGAGACTCCAGCTACGCGGTGATGGGGAGTTGAATTTGCACTAGTCTACTAAATACAGAACGCTGTCACAGGCGACCACAAATTGCCCGCCTGCAGCTGAGTCTCAGCTGACTCAGAGCCTTGTCAGGCAGAGCGTCGATTGCGAGCCGTTTGCCTCAGCAAAATCAACAACCCGACAAAAGCGAGAGAGAGGCAATCCGGTTCTGGCACGGCCTGCTGCTGATACGCGATCGACAGCACGGGACGAAAGTCTTCGACAGGATTGGAACGGCTCGCGATCTGCATCACAGTTCGAGATCGAGTCTCATCACCAACGATGATCCAACCGTAGTTTTGACTAGGATCATCAATCCACGTTTCGAGGTCGGATAGGAGCGAAACAGTGGACGCCCAGGAAAAACTCCCCGACGAATCGACAAGCAGCGACGCACTTGCCGAGCTCACAAAATCTCCACCCTCTGTTTCCCACAGCGATGATGGATTGTCACGATGGAGCCACGTTGTATCACCTTCGCTCGCAGGAACGCCTTGACCGCCCGAGATGCTTGCGGAAGGACCTTCGGACCAATCGTTCAAGAGTCGATGAAGATCAAATTGGCGATCGCCGGGATTCGAGCTGCGAAAGTTCATCGTCAGTTCTGCAGAAAGCAGTTCAACATCGCTGGGGACGTCCGAGAGATCGAAACGCACCGTCGCTCGTCGTTTGCTCAACGCCCCCTGCCCTGTTCGCCCGACGAATAAATTCGGACCTGCACCATCCGCTCGCTCCCCATCGGCAGACTCGTACAGTGTTGCGTCCGCGACGGGATGAAGCGTTAGATTGATCGGTTCCGCATGCACCTTCAAACAGAGGAGGCCAAGTTGCAGGAAGATCAGCGTGAAGGCGAAACGAGACATAGCAGTACCAACTGAATTGAAGCAGTACTTCATGATAGTTGGCGTTTAGGAGATCGAGGCCACTTATTCGACGACGACCGTCTGACCACCCTGCCCCGTCGAGATCCCCATCACAATGTATTCAAGATCCTGATCAGTCAGGTTCTTCATTGTGTGTACTTCCGTGGGAGCAATCACAATTGCGTCGCCGGGCCGCAGCTCGTTTCGCACCTCATCGACAGTCATCTCGACGTGCCCCGACAGGATGATAAAGATCTCTTCCATGTCCTCGTGGTAGTGGGGGCGAAACGACGAGCCAGCCGGCAAGCTGGCCCAATTGATCATCTGAACGCGGCCATCGATTAAGTCATCGCGTTTGGCCAATACGCGTTTTAGCACCCCAGGATTATCTGGATTTTCGTGAGATGCAGGAACAAATTGAATTTCACTGCCGCGAATGATCCGCATGAGTTGACTACCCGAACTGTTGAGTCTGCCGCATATCTGCAGTTAGCTGTTTGAATTCGACCTTCTTTTCTTCCGGCAACTCTCGCCAGTCGATGTCATGTATTGCTCCATACAGAGCGTACAGATACGCAGCATTGCAACACTTCATGGACTCGCCTCGTTCTTTCCGCGCCGCGAGCATTTTGATGAAGGCTCCTTCCGCTCCCAGCTCTTTGAGCTGATGAGCGGTGGTGATACCGGCTTGTTCGAGATCTCGCTCGCAAGCCGGTCCCAGATTCCTCATCTCACTAATGCGTCGTTCGTCTTTGCTTGCTGACCCCATTTGGTCCTACCTCAACGGTCCAAACGATCGGCCCAGGCGAGTCCTCGAAACTACTCCGCCACGGGCTCCTTAGCAGCACTGCTTCGATCCCAAAAAGTGAAGAAGAACAAAACTGCAATGACTGCTGCAAATCCGGCGGGCATCAACCAAAACTGTTGACCACTCTCAAGCCAACCTTCTTTGGTCGAAGGGTCCAGCCCAAGACTGTCGCCCCAGTAACCAAGAATGTAGTTTCCAACCAACATGCCAGCGCCGTAGGTCAACAACCCCACCAAGGCCTGGGCGCTTGTCCTCGTCTCTGGAGGCGCAACCCTATCAGTGTAAAGCTGTCCGGTAACGAAGAAGAAGTCGTAGCAGATGCCGTGCAGCACAATCCCCAATACGAGCATGGCCCCAGACGACGGGAACATACCGAAGAGAACATATCGAAGGGCCCACGCGAGCATACCGACGAGCAACATCCATTTGACGCCAAGCCGCATCAGAAAGAACGGCACGAGAGCCATAAACAGGATTTCGCTTACTTGCCCAAGTGCCATCACACCGCCCGTTCGACTGCCGAATGCCATCGCACCAACGAACTCGCCGGTACGAGCGTAATAGAAAGCCAGGGGAATGCAGATCAAGAACGAGCACAAAGCGAAGACGAAGTACGACGGGTTCTTCATCAGCTTCAATGCGTCGAAGCCGAGAATCTTCAGGATGTCAGCCGGTTGACCTTTACCCTCCGGCGGCGATGCCGGAAGCGTGAAGCTGAAGAGTCCGTACAAGGCACTAGCGACCGCAGCGATCTTGAACTGCATGTTGGTCGTGCCGCCCCCCGTGAATCCGGGCAGCCAAGGGAAATCAAACAGTCCGAAGAACGAACCGGAGACCACGAGACCTCCAACGATCCATCCAATCGTTCCCCACAACCGAACCTTTGGAAAATCCCGTTCGATGTTGTCCACGTTTTGAAAAGTAATAGTGTTCACAAGCGCCAACGTAGGCATGTAGCAGATGAAGAATGCCAGAAGAGCCCAGAACAAGATCGAAGCATCATTGATCGAACTGATCCACCACAGCAAGGCGGCTCCGATTAGATGTAGGATTCCGTTGAGTTGCTCCTTGTTCATAAGACGATCACCCAAGTAACCGACGATAAGTGGTGCGAACAGCCCGCCCCAAGTTTGCGTCGCATAGCTGTTACCGATGATCGTATTAATGCCCTCTTCACCTGCAAAGAGCTTCGTCAGATACGTCCCCATCATCACGAAGAAGACGCCCCAGACAAAAAACTGAAGGAACATCATGATGCAGAGCTTTACTCTGACACCTGCCGTTGAAGCGCTCATTTAAATGGCTTTCCGCTAGAACTGACCAACTAATTTCAAGCGAAATTTTAGCCGATGTTCGCGCCTCATTGAACCTATTAAGAAGCCAGCCGTAGTAAGAGATTTTGCGGTCCAGGGATTAGGAAACTGATCGAATCGGCATATTCCGCTCTTTTTTCGTCAGCGTTGGCCCATCGGGGTAACCCAACACGACATCCATCGGTGCCAAACCGCCGCTTCTGCGCCGCCCCAGTCCCATACTCGGTTGGCGACTACTGCACAGCTGCGTGAGCAGTCCGCCAGTACTGAAGCTGAACTTGCGTCTTGTCGTGGACGGTGTTGATGAAGGTGTAGAGAGACGTCTCAGGAACACTGTCCGCTCGGTTCAATTGGTTCGCCCGCTGCGTAGATCCGCGGTGCCCGAGACGCGCAAACGATCGCGGTTTTTGTGCCCTCCAGTCACCAATCCAACAACGGCTCGTTCGTCATCGTCTTGGACACCTTCAGATCGCCCTATCTAGGCTCTTCTTCAACACCTTCGCACGGACGCATCGACCGGATGCAGCTTGCGGATTTTTTCTTGGATTGATGTCTGCGTCGCATCGAAATCCGCAATCACAAAACTCAAAAAAGAATCACGCGCGAAAATCTGATTCCAACGGTTGCCGATCGAATCGGCGCGTCTTTAATGCCGTGAGCGTTTTGAACGATTTGGCCAATCGTACGCTGGCCCAACAGTTGGAGCTGGCAAATCATCAATCGAAAACAGAACAGAAAACTGGAACAAACCAATGATTCGAAATTTGAAATACGCCTTGGCTGGTATCGTGCTCGCTGCATCGACAAGCGTCTACGCCGGAGAGAAGAATATCGTCGAGACAGCCGTCGCGGCAGGCTCGTTCAAGACTCTTGCGGCAGCACTACAAGCCGCTGATTTGGTTGATGCCCTACAAGGCAAAGGCCCCTTCACTGTCTTCGCACCAACGGACGAAGCCTTCGCAAAGTTGCCGAAGGGAACTGTTGAAACGCTGTTGAAGCCAGAAAACAAACAACAGTTGATCGGCGTTTTGACTTACCACGTCGTAAGCGGCAAAGTGCCCGCAGCCAAAGTTGTGAAGGTAACCGGTGCGAAGACACTGAATGGTCAACAAGTGGATGTGGTTGTGAAGAAAGGCACTGTGTCTGTAGACAACGCCAAGGTTGTTACGACAGACATCGCGTGCAGCAACGGCATCATTCACGTGATCGACTCGGTTATCTTGCCGGCATCGGACAACATTCCCGCTGTAGCCGAGAAAGCTGGAAGTTTCTCCACACTGCTGGCGGCGGCAAAGGCAGCGGGCTTGGTCGAGGCACTGTCGGGCAAAGGACCGCTCACTGTCTTCGCACCAACGGATGATTCCTTCGCAAAGTTGCCTGCGGGAACTGTAGCGTCGCTCCTGAAGCCAGAGAACAAAGAGAAACTTGCTTCGATCCTGAAGTACCACGTCGTATCTGGCCGAGTCTACTCGACCGATGCATTGAAGGCTGGCAAAGCGAAAACGCTGCAAGGCAGCATGATTAAGATTGGCGTCCAAGGCAAAGCCGCCATGGTCAACGACGCTGGACTTGTAAAGACCGACATCGACGCCAGCAACGGCGTCATCCACGTGATTGATTCGGTGATCTTACCACCAGACGGAAGCCAAGCGTCAACCAGCAAGCAATCGGCCGTCGCAGCTCGCTAGTTGAGATCTCGTTGCCCCAAAAACTCAATGTTGCTCAAGAGCCGACCTGACTTGGTCGGCTCTTTTTTCGTAGACCGTCGGGGCATTGTCGTTCGTGCCTTCGGGCTCGTCGCAAGAACTTTTTCGCCATCTTGCAATATCGCGGAGAGATTATCGAATTATCGATTGTCCATCGAACACTCTCTGCAACGATCGCAACATGAATGACGTCCGCGTGGTCGACACCAGCAAGTCCCTTTCTCCCACGGACCAGAAGTCACGCATTGGATCGCTGGATTTGATTCGCGGCTTCGCCTTGCTCGGAATCCTGGTGGTCAACATCCAGGGCGTGGCCATGGTGTCGGCCAGCTACCAGAATCCGCTCGCATACGGCTCACACGACGGAGCGAATTACTGGGTCTGGTGGGTGACGCATGTTTTCTTTGAACTCAAGATGATGTCGATCTTTTCGATGCTGTTTGGGGCCGGCATTGCCTTAGCCGCAGACCGGGCCACTGCAGAGAGTCCCGCGTCAGCCCGACTCCACTATCGACGTATGCTGTGGTTGATGGTGATCGGTCTTCTTCATGCCTATCTAATTTGGTACGGCGACATTTTATTCTGCTACAGCATCTGCGGCATGCTCGTCTACTTGCTGCGAAACCAGGCACCTCGCGTTCTGTGCTTACTGGGGCTTTCGCTCTTCGCCATCCCTTCCTTAATCAACCACTTCTTTACCTATGCCTTTCAACACATGTCACCAGCGGAGATTGCTGCCTTAAATGCTGACTGGCAACCAACCGCCGAACAGATCCAGGCAGAGCTAAACGCGTACCGTGGCAATTGGCTGGAGCAAATGCCTTGGCGAGCGAAGACTGCCTTTATGATGCAGACATTCGTCAACTTGATCTTGTTCTTTTGGCGTGCAGGCGGACTCATGCTGATTGGCATGGGCCTGTACAAAGCAGGCTTCCTGGACGGCAGCAAATCGAACCGCACTTACCTCACCGTGGCGATCATCGCCGGCCTCGTTGGCTGGGCGTTCGTATTGCTGGGGATAAAACGAAACGAAATGGTGAATTGGGAGGTCACTTTTTCGTTGGCCGCTGGATCACAGTACAATTACTGGGGCAGCCTGCTCGTATCCGTCACGTATCTCTGCTTACTGATTGCCTGGTTCAAGAGCGAATATTGGCAAGGACTTCAGGCTGCATTGAGAGCAGTCGGGCAGATGGCACTAACCAACTACCTGATGCAATCTATCGCGATGACGTTTTTTTGCTGGGGACACGGCCTTGGTTGGGTGGGTGAACTCAATCGACTCGAGCAGATGGCAATCGTCATTGGCATCTGGGCCTTCCAACTAATCGCTTCGCCAATTTGGCTAGGCAAGTTTCGTTTCGGTCCCAGTGAATGGGCTTGGCGTTCGCTTTCCTACGCGAAGTGGCAACCGATTTTTCGCTAACGCAATCAGCTCTCTGTCCACGAAATTGGAAAAGCGGGCAATTGCTCCAATTGCCACCCGACGCGTGCAGCAATTGAGCACGACGCGCGTTTCGAATTAGTCGGTTCGCGGCGACGGAGCGTTTAGCCGTTAGAAAACCGTGCAAGCCGTTCAAACGCGCAGTTCATGTCTGAGCGATCGATTTCGAAATGAGATGCGATTCGCTGGGCCATTCTACTCCGTAAGTCGCTTCCGCATCGCACTTCAGTTCACCAATCAATCTCAACCGTCTGTGCGCACGCTATGTTTGCACTGCGTGCGTAGTTACCGTCTCTTTTGTCCTTCCCACCAAACACCAGTGCTCTTCGGATTGCCAACCGAATCTGCCGAGTACGCTTTGCCCCAGGCACTTCACGATCAGACATGGCGACAGAAACTCCAACAAGACCACGTCGCATCCTAATCGTCGATGACAACGAAGCGATCCACGATGACTTTCGCAAGATCTTCCGGCGTCCGGGAAGCGAAGCGGACATGGATATCGATGCATTTGCTGCAGAACTTCTAGGAACAGAGCTTGCGACAAACCCAGACGAGCAGGTCAACATTCGACTAGAAACGGTTTCGTGCGGCGAAGACGCCATCGAGATCGTTGAAGACTCTTTGGACACAGGTGATTCATTTGACCTTGCGTTCGTCGACATGAGAATGCCGGGCGGATGGGACGGATTGGAAACGATCACGCGTCTTTGGCAAGTTGCCCCCGACCTTCAAATCGTCATCTGCACTGCCTATTCCGATCGATCATGGTCGGAGATTTTCGACCGTTTGGGTATCCGCGACAACGTATTGATCCTCAAGAAGCCATTCGAAGCCATTGAGGTTAAGCAACTCGCCATGTCACTTTGCGAGAAGCGGCAACTACAACAAGAAGTCACCGCGAGCATGCATCGCCTTGAGGAAATCGTTTACGCAAGAACTCGTCAACTGACCAAGAGTCTCCGCGAGGCGCACGAGCAACTCGCCGCGCGATCGTCCGAGCTTACTGCGATTCGTAGCAACGTGCATTCAGCACTCTTGCAGGTTCGCCAAGGCTTGCAGCAAGGGCTCGACCAAGCGCAAAAGAATGAACTGGAGTTCGTTCGAATTAAAGCGGTCGAAAAAGCGACCGAGGACTTAGACGCAGCCGTCCAGATTGTGCAACATGACGCCCAAACGTCCGAGGTTACAAACACAGAATTCGCATGAGATACGTGCTCTTTATTTCGGCGTTGACACTCGCAGCGTGCCAAGCAGCCATCGAGTCGCGCCAACCCCCCGCAATTCTCAGAATCGTTTCGCAGGACTCCTAAAGTGTTCTCAACAGCAGCCTCAGACCGCCTTTTAGCCGTTACGTTCCCCGAAGACATTCAGGACCAGCCTTCAGTCTTCGCGTGATGGGAGTTGATTGTGCCTGCAGGCCCCACACCAAATTCGATCTTAAAGCGAAATGTTTCACCGAGTAGGGCTTCGTTAAGCTGGCCTTCTCTGACTCGATTGGTCGCCACGGTGATACTCACTTTGATCTGCTTGTCGTTTTGTCATCAAGCACGGTCCGAAGTCGTCAATCACGTCGGCGTCCTGGATCAGTTAGACAATCGCCTGGCAGAAACTCGCGACAAAGGAAAACACTGGTTCCTGGCCGAGTACGACTTTGACGATCGTGGCTTCAACGTCCTGCACTTCATGGGGCACTCTCCACTACCGCTGGGGTTCAGTCTCTGGGGCTTTATCGACATCGAGGGAGAAGATTTCCTCGGTGAAGACCGTGAAGACCTCTCGCGTTATTTCTTGGAGCTAGATCTAAAACGCGAGATCTGGAACGGCGTCGGCGTTGTCGCGGAGATCAACGATCTGCAGGGGCCGGACAATGCCATTGGTCGGTTTGGTGTCTTTTGGAAACCCGACACCAGTTGGCTTTCTCCGACGGAGGGCCCCATAGCAGGACAGTTTAGGTTCGCCATCAAATACTTCCCGGTAGAAACCGACATGCAGGGCGGACAGTTCAGCTTCAACTGGAATAAGAACTTCGACAACATTTTTGATGGCCGCTTTTCGGCGGGCGGGTTCTTCGACCTGAACTACGGAATCGGCGACGCGCGTGACATTCGAATCGTCACCGAACACCAAGTCCGGTTTCGCATCGCCGAGGGCCTGCACGCGATTACCGAATTTCGAGTCAACGAATTCTTGGCGGACGACTTCGGTATCGCCCCTGGCATCCAATACCGGTTTTAGATTGCACAAAACAATGATCGCGATAATCAGATGACAACCGAAACACTCCTATCATCGCCGCCAGCGAGCCAGCCTGTCGCGATCGTTGAAAGAAGCCTCACTTACACGCCCCGAAGCAACGCAACAGCGCAACTCCGCCACAGTAGCACAGCCTGGCGTCTCGTTCAGATTTTCCTGTTCAACTTCCTAGCAGGTTTACTGGTCGGTTGCGGTCATCATGACGCGCCGACGACGTCGACTTCCCAAGCCACGAACGCCACAGCCACTTTAGATACGCGAACAGCCAATTTTTCGATCGAGCCGAAGGGCACTCTGATCGCTGCATCGGAAACTCCGCGATTCAACACCGAACGTCAGATTGATAATTCGATCCTGATTGGCCTGGATGCCGATATGAGCTCCGGATCAGCTGCTTCCGGCGAGGCGATTCGACGCGGAATAGTATTAGCTATCGACAAAATAAACGCCGAAGGTGGACTGCTCGGGCGTCCCTTGGAACTGATTGTCAGAGACCATCGTGGCAACCCCGACCGAGGCAAGAACAACATCCATGAGTTGGCTGAAATCCAAGACATACTTGCAGTTGTCGGCGGTATCCATACGCCCGTGGCCATCCAAGAGTTACCGGAAATCCACGTCCACAAACTGATCTACCTCTGCCCATGGGCTGCGGGAACGCCTGTCGTTGCCAACGGCTACTCACCAAACTACGTCTTTCGTGTGTCCGTGAGAGATGAATACGCTGGCGGGTTCCTTGTCAGCAAAACGCTTCAGCGGGGGCACGAACGAATTGGACTGCTTCTCGAACGGACAGCTTGGGGTCGCTCCAACGAAAAAGCCATCCTCGAAGCACTCGCCAAGGCCGGTAAAACTCCGGCTGCCGTCGAATGGCTGAACTGGGGAGAACGAAACCTGACAGCCCAGGTCAATCGACTGCATGAAGCTGATGTCGAAGCGGTCCTTCTGGTTTGCAACTGTTTGGAAGGTGCATCGGCCGTCAAAGCGATTGCGGATTTGCCATTGGAATCTCGTCCCGTGGTTGTGTCACATTGGGGCATATCGGCTGGCAGCTTTTTCGATCTCGTCAGTGAACAGTTGAAAACAGTCGACGTCTCATTTCTCCAAACCTTCTCATTCGTTGCCTCAAAGCGACCAGTCGAGGCACGAACTGTTTTTGAGGCTTACCGCCATAGATTCGACGACTGTAACACGCCGGAAGATATTTTCTCGCCCGTGGGTACGGCGCACGCATACGAAATCGTTCTCATGTTGGCGACGGCTGTTCGAAACGCTGGCTCGATTGAAACCGAACAAGTACATCAAGCACTCGAAGCAATCTCGGACTACGAGGGACTAATACGCCACTACCAGCGTCCGTTTCCTCCCGGTCACCACGACGCATTAACGGCGGATGACTTCAACCTCGCCGAGTTTGATAACCAAGGAACTATTCGGCCCGTCCAGTGAGCAGCGTCATCCAACCCAACCAGTTGTCATTGCGGCGGCGAATCCTATACAAGACGGCGCCGCTGGCGTTCATCCTGCTGCTGTTGGCGAGTATCTATCCTGTCCGCCGGGTGAGCCAAGAGCTTGCTAAGCAGATCGAATCTCAGATTTCGGCAGAGGCATTGCACTTGGCCGATTCCGTCGATCGCAAGATTGCAAATTCCGTAGAAGCCTGTGCCGCTGTCGCTCACAACGATATCGTCGTCAACGCGATCATCGACAACGAACATCGGAATTCAACGCTCCGCTCGTTTATTCGTTCGATTCAGTTGCCCGGGGCGAACGTTCAAGACGTCGTGATGACCGACTATCGTGGCACGGCGATCGCCAGCAAGTCTCTGAAAACCGACCAGAAACGCTTCCAGCTAGGACCGAAACGACTCGCGCAGGTCATGGCGGGCGAGAGTGTGGTCGCTATCGATGGTTCGACCCTGATGATCGTCCAGCCGGTCCGCTACAGTGGACACCCCGAGGCGACGATCTGCGCGACGTATCGCGTGGCCGACTTCTTTTCTGATTTATGTGTGGGTACAGACACTTCCGTATCCACAATCAACTATGGCGGCACGACGATCATTTCATCGGAAACTAAAAGCAACAGTGAGGCTCGTTCTGCCTCATCAATGGGATCATGGCTATCCGAGACGTGTTCGGTTCAATCGATCCACGGCTTATCCGCAACCGTCATGAAATCGAATACGTTGGCCCTCGAGGCAACAAACGCAGTGCGACTCGCTCTGCTTTTCCAGACCGTCGCCGCACTAGCAATCATTACCGTGGGACTTTGGCGAGCCACTTCGATGGCAACTAGCTCCATCACGGATTTCATCACTGCGATTGATGACGTCCGGTCCAACGCAAATCTGGGTCGGCGCGTCAGCTTCAACTCGTCCGCAGAGTTCATATTTTTAGGCGATCGATTCAATGCGATGCTGGAGGAGATTCAAAAATCGACCGTCTCTCGCGAAGAATATCGCATGCCTGCATTGGTCGCCAAATACACCGACAATGCCGTCGTTGTAACCGACCCACAGGGCGTTGTGGTTTGGGTAAACGAAGGCTTCACTCGCATGACGGGTTACTCAAGCGGCGAAGCGATTGGTCGGAAACCAGGGTCCTTTTTGCAAGGACCAAGCACGTCACCAGAATCAATCGATCAGATGCGGTTGGCCATTCGCGAGAACCGCGGCGTCAACGTGGAGATACTCAATTACCACAAGTCAGGCGATCCCTATTGGGTGGCGTTGGAGATCCGGCCCATCATCGGAGACGACGGGAACGTTATCAACTTCATTGCTATCGAAACGAATATTACGGACCGGATCGAAGCGGAGAAAGAAAAAGAGAACCTCAACCGACAGATGGTGGGACTCTCGCGTCAGGCAGGGATGGCCGAAGTGGCGACAGGTGTCTTGCACAATGTTGGAAACGCCTTGAACAGTGTCAACATCTCAGTCGACCTACTGACTCAACGCCTAGCGAGTACACGCACAGCGTCGCTTTCGAAGGCTGCCGAAATCATTGAGCAACACGAAACGGATCTAACTGCGTTCTTTCAGTCTGATCGTGGCCGACAGTTTCCACTGCTAATTCGCAAACTGACCGATGCGTTGGAATCGGAGCGTTCCGACTGTATGGAGGAAGCCGAACGGCTACGCAAAAGCGTAGCGCACATCAAGCAGATCGTGAAGAAACAGCAGAACCACGCTCGCGGTAGCCATCACGTATTGGCAGAACGCCTGCAGCTTGACCTGGCTGTCGACGAGGCCTTGCGGATTCGCAGCGAACTCATCGAAGAGCATCAGGTCATCGTCACCACGGATTACGACGATGCCCCCGATGCTTGGGCCGATCGCCATCTAGTCATAGAGATTCTGGTGAATCTAATTGGTAACGCCGTCAATGCAGTTGACCAAAACGTCATGCAAGAACGATCGCTCGCGATCAAAATCCACGCAGACGGTGAACAACACGTGCAGATTGCCGTATCCGACAATGGAATTGGCATCCAGCCTGAGCACATGAAGAAAATATTCAGCCATGGCTTCACCACACGCGACGAAGGCCATGGCTTTGGATTGCACAGCAGCATCTTGGCAGCCGAATCAATGGGTGGAACCATCGCGGCGAAAAGCGCCGGCCGGAACTGTGGTGCCACATTTTCATTACGGCTGCCCTGCGTTGCTCCATCAACAGCGGACGAAGTCTGTCACGCATAGCAACAACAACTGATGCGCCCCAGCACTGTCAGCAAGAGACGGGCGAGGCTACTACGAGTCAACGTCTTGGGTACCGCTTACCCGACATTCCAGTCGTTGCTGAACCAATCAAGTCGGTTCGCTCGCGTTGGACTGTAGTTCTTCTCGATGGAAAATTTCTTATTTTCCAACAACCGCAAGAAAGCATCGTAGGAAACGTGAGCGTGCTGCGTGATCACGTCAACGCGATCGCTCTCGGGTGACCAATCATTCAGCAACTTATTGTCGCGTTCGTAC
Source organism: uncultured Pirellulaceae bacterium (assembly GCA_964418725.1). Classification (GTDB taxonomy): domain Bacteria; phylum Planctomycetota; class Planctomycetia; order Pirellulales; family Pirellulaceae; genus CAYNJG01. Next base: position 651 of record CAYQMZ010000085.1, on the reverse strand, counting down.
CATTCGTCCAAGTACTTAGCATCGGTTGGACTCACAGCCACGTATTCGAAACGATGCTTGCAGAGGAAGCCAATTAGTTTGCTTGCGAGAACTCGGGCTTGAGCAGAATCGCCCTCCATCGTCGCATTGGCAATGTTCCAAATGCTAATAAATCGGGCTTCATCGAGGTCTGATTCGTCGATCTTGATGCTTAGTTCTGCCTGGTCGGTCATATTTTTCTCGCGAGGTGTCTAACGGGTTCGTAGGTTATCGACAACTCGCTGTCGCTTGATAAGACAAACATCGCAGAACTTCGCGACGTCTGCGCAAGGTCGGATTCACTTCATCCCAAACCGTTCCACCAAGTCACTCTGACAACCAAAAAAGAATTCGGGTCACATGACAGCAAGTCGAACGGTTCGATAATCATTCTGCGATCAATTAAATTCTGAACAGCGATTGTCGCGATTGCCTTGTGCCGAGATCCACTGCCTCCACGAACAAGCCGAGTTGTATGAATGAACGAACTAGCCGAATGGACCCGCCGACGGTTTCTGGGAAATGTTCAGACCGGACTGGGAGGCATCGGACTGATGAGTCTGCTAGCCGATGCGGCGGCGGCTGAGAAGCATTCTCCCAATACCGTCTGGCAACCGGGCAAAGGTCTAACGC
>CAYQMZ010000084.1:0-14961 GCA_964418725.1 uncultured Pirellulaceae bacterium | reverse complement strand
GCAGGAAGCCGAGCAGCTAGTGAAACGCCTTCCACACGATGCCTTCGAATCGAACGATGGAATGCTGGCGTTGGCTCGTTATCGTTTCGCGATCGGCTGGAAGGAAGGAGCAAGCGAACTTCTGCGAAAGCTTGAATTGCGGGAGCGTCGTTATGAGCTAACCAATCAGGAACAGTTGCAACTGGATCTCTGGCGACTTGTCATCGAGTCCAACTCGAATGCAGCCAAGGTGTCAAAGGACAGCCTGTTGCAAACCACGGGGCAGAAGCCAGTTCCTCTGATGGCCCGCGGGCAGGCACTGCTGTTGGTTGCTGATGCGATTATGAATAATCACGTTGAAGAAAAAGTGGCGGCCTACGAACGCGTCATCGCAAACTTCACGGAGTTGCCCGACCACTTTCTTGCTTTTCGCGCAATGGAACGGCTAGGTGCGGTCTATGAACAAGCAGATCTTGAAGAAGAAGCTCGTACGTGGCGTGAACAGCTTTGGCGGCGACTGCTGAGTTCTGGCGAACTTGCAACGGCCGACGCGGCAAAATGTGGCATCAGCGTCCTACAAAACCAGACAAACACGGATCAACGTGAGCAGATCTTAGCCAAGCTGCTGACGGAACGAGACGCACATCACAGCAACCCGTACATCTCGCGGCAACTGCTGCTGCACGACTTCGAGATCGGCATCGCAAAGACAGATTGGCAACGAGCCAACGAATCACTCACGCAGCTTTGCCCACTTGAACGAAAACTCTGGGGCGACGACTCGATCGAACTCGCCTACGTTCTGGCGACGCACGGGTACGTTAAGCGTCAACTGGCAGGGTCACTTTCCAGCGACGACGTTGATGCAAGTGGCGAACATTCATTGGAGCAAGAAGCAAAAGCCATCGTCTCAGAACTCGTTAAACAATCGCCCGCGTCGCCGTCCAAGAGTTTCCTACACATCGCCGCGAAGACTACTCAGGTGACGAGCGAGAAGCCAACGGGCGAGTGGATTCATCTGTATCTGATGCACCACGTAAATCCGATTCCTGAGCAGTGCGATATGATCCGACATATCGCTCGTCAGATTCCGAACGCTCATGAAAGCGTCAAGAACCTGCTGCGTAGGACGCTCAAGACGTACGGCGCAACGTGAATCAGTCCGACGTACAATACGCCGGCTTCAGTTGATATACTCGCCGCATGTCCGAAGTCGATGTTATTCAACGAACGCAGCAACCCGCCACCCGAGAAAGTTTGGTTCGAGACTTAGCCACGCTGGGTGTGTCACCTGGAATGACTCTTCTAGTTCATTCCTCCCTAAGCTCGATGGGCTGGGTTTGTGGTGGAGCACAGGCCGTTGTCGAAGCACTCAGTGACGCGGTGGGTGCTGAGGGCACACTGGTGATGCCGACGCATTCCAGCGATCTTTCCGATCCGCGGCTTTGGGGGAACCCTCCGGTTCCCACAAATTGGTGGCAAACCATCCGTGACAACATGCCCGCTTTCGATGTGGCGACGACCCCGACCCGAGCAATGGGGCAAATCGTCGAGTGTTTCAGAACTCGTCCGAATACACTGCGTAGTCAGCACCCCCAGTTTTCGTTCGCAGCAATTGGGCCGAACGCACGTCACGTCACCGAAAACCATCAGTTCAATTTTTCGCTGGGCGAAGGCTCTCCATTAGCCCGCATCTATGAACTGAACGGTCACGTGCTTTTGCTGGGTGTCGATCATGACCGCAACACCTCGTTGCACTTGGCGGAGTACCGAATGCGAACACGCCCCAACAAACCAATCGTAAATGGCGCACCCGTGCTGCGATCCGGTAAGCGAGAGTGGATTACGCTGGACGACATCGAATCACATAGCGGCGACTTCGTTCGCCTCGGAGCCTCATTTGCCCAAAAAAGCTCAGCCGACGAACACCGTGAGGGCCTAGTCGCTCAAGCCAAGAGTCAACTGATGCAACAACCAGCCGTCGTCGACTTTGCGGTCGACTGGATGGAAAAACATCGTTGATCCCAAGCGACTAATCCAAGCAGCACGACGCAAAAAGACGAACGGTAATTCAAACGCCCATGCCCCAATCCCCTCCTCCACTGCTTGAAATGCAGGCCATCGGTAAATCGTTTCCAGGTGTGAAAGCTCTGGACGGCGTCGACCTGAACCTGCAGCGTGGTGAAGTCTTGGCACTGTTGGGAGAAAACGGCGCTGGCAAAAGTACGCTAATCAAGATTTTGGGTGGCGCCCACAAACAGGACAGCGGCACGATTCGCATCGACGGCAGGCCGGTAAACCTATCGAGCCCGGGAAATGCCAACGCCGCAGGGATTGGCGTCATCTACCAGGAATTCAACCTCGTTCCGGAGCTTACACCCTGGGAAAACATTTTCCTTGGCAGGGAAAAACGATTCGGCTTTGCCCGTAAGTCACTGGAACGGCGCCGCGCACAAGAACTGTTCCAACGCATCGGAGTTCAAGTACCACTGGACGCACGTTGCGGTGACCTGTCCGTTGCCCAACAACAGATCGTGGAGATCGCCAAGGCGCTATCACAAGACGTCAAGCTGATCGTCATGGACGAACCTTCCGCGGCGCTTACGCCTCAGGAAGTCGAGCATTTGTTTCAAATAATTCGCGATCTTCAAGCCAGAGATATCGGTGTGATTTACATCAGCCACCGTCTTGACGAGATCTTTGAGATTGCCGATCGAATTACCGTGCTTCGCGACGGCGAACACGTAGCAGACTCGCACGTCACCAAGATCAACCGCACTGGATTGATTGAAATGATGGTGGGTCGCGAGATTCAAAATGAATTCCCAAAACAAAAGCATGAAGTTGGCGAGATTCGTTTAGAAGCCAGGAATCTTAGTCATGGCGACAATGTACGCGACGTCAGCTTCGCCCTCCGTCGCGGCGAAGTCGTGGGTTTCACTGGACTGGTAGGTGCGGGCCGTACTGAAGTGGCACGTTTGCTTTTCGGGGCGGACCGACCGGACTCTGGTTCGATTTTCATCGACGGGAAAGAAGTGTCGATCGCGAATCCACGCGATGCCATCCGCGCGGGGATCTGTCTATTGACCGAGGACCGCAAGTCCCAAGGGCTGGTGCTCGGCTTGAGCGTCCGAGAAAACTTTGGGCTGCCAAACCTGGGTGAGTTTTCGACCACGGGTATCGTGAATCGACAACACGAACGCAGCAAGTTTGCTGACTATGTCGATCGTCTACAGATTAAGACTCCGACACATGAACAACTGGCTAAAAATCTCTCCGGCGGCAACCAACAAAAGGTTGTGTTGGCAAAATGGCTGCAGCGAAATGCAGAAGTGATCATCTTCGACGAACCAACGCGTGGAATCGACGTTGGCGCGAAGTACGAAATCTACATGCTTATGAACGAATTAGCAGCTCAAGGAAAAGCCATCATGATGATCAGTTCGGAACTGCCTGAGGTATTAGGCATGAGCGATCGAATCATCGTAATGCACGAAGGTGGGATCTCAGGAGAAATAGAAGACGTGGCATCAACATCTCAAGAACGCGTGATGGAACTTGCAATCCAATGAATGCCGAAAATCACCCGCACAGTGAATCCGCAGCAAGCGGCGGGCGAGGGAAAACTGGCTACGTGAAGAAGATCCTGTCCAGTCAGTTCATGAAAGACTACGGGATGGTCTTTGTACTTTTTCTACTGGTGATCGCCTTCAGTCTCATGACGCTCGCGGAACAGCATCCCACTGGTAACGCCGCCGGCATTGAGTTGGCCAACCGAATTGCTGCAAGTCGGGAGCCTGGGAACGGAAAAGAAGGTGGCGTTCTGATTGTGGCTCGCGCCACGGCGGAAGACCAAGCGTTTGCGAAGGCTACTCAAGATCGCCTGCAGGAACTGAACGTTCGCGTACTAGATGTCGTCAATGGACAACCAGCCGATGTACGCCGATCGATTGAGGCAATTCTCGATCAGGGGCAACAAATCGACGTTGTTGCCGCCAACGACGTCACGGCAAAGTGGTCGGTCTTCAACACCTTCGAAGAGGTTGGCAGCGACAAGTGCATTACGCCGCAACCGGTGACTTGGCCGAACTTTTTGAAGCTCTCCAATGTGCTAAACATCGCCAATCAAACAGCCATTTACGCCATCATTGCGATTGGGATGACGATGGTCATCATCACCGCAGGTATCGACCTGGGCGTCGGCTCGCTTGTCGCCCTCGCAGCCGTCTCGTCGACGGTGCTCATCCGTGATCTAGGCGGCGGAGAGCAGGCCAGCGTTGCGAGTGTCGTGTTCGGCACCGTCGTTGGGATTGGCTTGTGCGCGATCGTAGGTGCGTTCGTCGGCGGTACGGTTACCTTGTTTGATCTACCACCGTTCATCGTCACCCTGGCTACCATGATGATGGCGAAAGGTCTGGCACTGCGACTGGCACAGGGACGATCAATTCCCGAGCTGCCGAACTCATTTTTCTGGATCGGCGGCGGTCAAACGATGGGCGTTCCGAACCCAGTCTGGCTGATGGTGATACTCTATCTGTTGGCGCATATCGTCATGTCACGCACCGTCTTCGGTCGATACGTCTACGCAATTGGCGGCAATGACGAAGCCGCGCGGCTATCCGGCGTGCCGGTAAAGCGTGTGTTGCTGATTGTGTACACCGTATGTGGAGCTCTTGCCGGGCTGGGCGGCATTGTACTGGCATCTCAACTAGAAGCAGGCGACCCGAAATTCGGGCTGATGTACGAGCTAGAGGTGATCGCCGCCGTCGTCGTTGGCGGTACGTCGTTGATGGGCGGTTCGGGCAAGATATTCGGAACGCTGATCGGCGCTTTCATCATTGCCGTCATCAAGAATGGCATGAATCTAATTGGCGTTGAGCCATTCAATCAACGGATTGTGCTAGGGGCCGTGCTACTGGCGGCCGTGCTGCTGGATCAGTTGAAGCGACGCTAGGAGAGAGGCGGCGCGTGGCCAGATGCGAGTGATTGGCAACTAAGGCAGTTTCGTAAAACGCCTGTCGCCTTCACTCGTCTCGTCGCGAAAGTGAAGATTCGCGCAGACCGAAAGGCGACACTTGTTACTCGGACGCTCCTACGCGTCCTTGCAAAGTGGCGCCGATTGTAAGTCATGCGATGCGGTGGCGGCGGGAGGCTGCATGAGCTTCCGAGTATCGTCGACAACTTTCTTGAGTAGCTGTACGGCAACGAGCGAGATAGCGATTACGCTCAGCCACAAGCAAACATCGTAGATTACGGTCGGCTTTAACCGCGAATCCAAACGGCGATATCGGAACACCATCGCTGCAAACACGACGATCAACAGGATAACCGTCGTAGCAATACCGCCAATGATCACCATCCAACCCGGCGCTTTGAACGTAAGAAATAAGACTGCCCAAATCGCTGGAATCAACCAAGCGGAAATCGCAATCGCTTTGCCGCGTGCTTTTCTATCTTCAAACGAAAACAACCCAATTCGGCCGAATGCATCCGAGAACAGACGCGACCAAGCTGCCAGTGCCGCCATTAGCGTCGAATAGAGAACAACGATCGCGCCAATCAAGAATGTAGTCTTCGCTCCCGCGCCAAGCGTTTCGGTATACATCTGAGCCAATACATTGATCAGATCTGACTTCTCGGGAAGTTGTCCCGTTCGGTTCAGAACCGCCGCGCCCAGAAGGTAGAACATTGCGGTCATCAACGTGTACGCGACCATCGATAGGATTGCGTCCAAGTACATGATGCCGATCCAACCCTTGGCTCGACGTAACCACGCTTCGCTGTTGTCCCGTGGCCCCGTGTAAGACGCGTAGCCTTTCTCAATCAGCCAGTAGTTGTAGGCCATGATCTCGTCACCACCCACGCCCGTAATACCGAACGCGCCAATCGCAACGAAGATCAATGCAGTTGATCCCAGTACAGCCAACAACCCTCCCGGTGCCACGCTGTCTCCCTGTTTGACGGCTACGGAGTTGAGTGTCCCGTCGGCCGGTGCTGCGACTTCGATTGATTCTTGCGATTGATTTTCCAGCACCAACAACGGGGCGTCTTCCGCGACTTCATCTTGCTCGTTCGCGACGACACTACGCACGGTGTACTCACCACCGTCTTCATTTGCCGGGGCAACAACCCGAATCTCCTTTGGAATATTTGGAACTAAACCCGAAGTAATTTCTCGTGGCGTAATAGCCTTGTCTGTCCACTGCAACGACACAAGCGACGCGATCGTAAACACGGTGAACAGACTGATCATCACGAGCGAGGCTTTTTCGATGATTTCGTAATAGCCGCGATAAACAATCAGGGACACTGATGCAGCCACTGCGAAGGTGGTGATAACCTGCACGGCAGAGATGGCCGGAAACAGTTGCTCCAGCGCCATTACAACACCTCCGACGATTCCGCCAACCTGCAACATCTTCGCAGTCATCAGCAACAGCCACGTCCAGATGGACCAGTTGGCCTTCCCGATTTTTGGACCGGGCAACTGATTCAACGATGCCATCGTCGATTCACCCGTCGAAATCGCGTGCTTGCCGAATTCCAACTGCACCGCCACTTTGACAATGCAACTGAAGATGATGAACCACAGCAAAACGAATCCGGCCTGAGCACCCAAAATCGTCGTAGCGATCAGCTCGCCCGATCCAACGATGGACGCCGAAAGGATGAACCCCGGTCCGATGTACTTCAGACTCTCAAAGAAGCTTGTCGGCGGCTGCTTCACATTGTCCGCACGTAGCTGATACGGGTCACTCGTGGACTCGGTATCCACATTCGAAGTGGTAGAAGAACTGGTGTCCGACATGGCCGCCCCTGCGAAACGAAGATACCGCCACTTTCGCAACGGAATTCAGTGCCCAATTTTCCGACCAGAGTAGCTGACCAGCCAGCCTGTCGCCAGACCGCTGACTCAGCTGTAGAAGCTCGCTCCAACTTCCGTCGTGACATCAACACGGTCGTCCGAGCGGTCTGTGCCGCTCCAAATTCCCGGGCTCGAAGCATTACGGCTCGGGCTGCACCACAAGCAGTACACGCAAGTATTCGTTCGGCGAAGCTTGCTGGACGTTGCCCTGCGGATCACTTTTACTGGGCGGGACGAATGCCCGCGAACGGTTGAGTGCTCTCGGCTGGAAACCATTGGCAGACTTCTCGTCTTTCGAAGCCACCTGCATCGAGGCATCCGCTGGCCGCGCATAGGACTTCGCGGCACTGGCCGACACCCCGGTTGCGTCAGGTTCGGACTTGAACGCTGCTGCAGCTGTCGCGGACGTTTGAGCCCTCGACCGAGCAGATCGAGCGAGCGTGGTGGATCGCGATTTCAATGCGAACAAAGCATTGGCCTTCGACGACAAGAAATCTGTCTCGCCGGGCCGAGTACCAAGCTGCGGCCCCAACGCTTGCAATTTTGAAAGCACGTCAGCCGGCGGCCCCTCAAGCACAAGCAACTCCGCCTGCTCTGGGACCTTGAGTGCCTTCAGTCGAGACTCACTTAGCCTCACCACGTCGTCGCGGTTCGGTTGAACAACTTCTTTCTGAAATTTCGCGTCAGCCGAGAGCTGAACACTGGCTTTCTCTTTGGCCAGGTTCACTGCATCGTCTCGCTTCCACAGGAGCATGCGTAGCTCGCCCGGATCTTCCGTGAGTGATTCTGCTGTCTGCGCTGGCGGTAACGATACATAGAGCACAGCATCAAAGTCGCTGGATTCAACCGGGCTCGTCGCAGCTGATTCCCGTAGGGATTCGGTGGGGATTCGCGAAGCCAAGTTTCGTGAAGGCTGAGCCAATTGATTCGTTGCCAGGTCTTTGTCGGAATCCGGCAATGCTTCACTTACTGCGGCTACTTCACTTGGTGACGCTACGCCTGCTGGTGGTGGCGTGGCACTGGGTGGTGCTGCCAACGGAGCCAGTTGCATACGATCGTCGTCCTGAATACTGTCCGCAGATTGCAACTCCACGGCCAGATCATCCACATCAGTCCTAACCCCGTTGCCCTCCATGCCTCCAAACCCCTGACCGATAGATTCGGGCGATCGGACAGGAAATCGCGCTCGCGGCGTAATGCTATTCGCAACAGTCCGGTCCAAATTGTCCGAACGCTGCAGGTCTTCGGCTTCCTGGAATGCGGCGTTATCGTCACCGAATTGAAAGCGATCTGCCTGGTCAGCAAAGGAAGCACCAGAACCGCCCGCACCAAAGTCGTCTGTGATGCTGAGCTCTTCGGCACGCTGGGCATCAACTTCAGCGAGCGAACGTGCCTCGGTAGGTGCCACAGCCTCTGAATCGACCGGTGCGTTGGGCTGGGGATTCATGGCGACTTGGTCATTTCCGACCTTGGCACCTTGTTTCGGCAGCGCAGAAATCGCCACGATGATGGCCGCAGCCGTGGCGATCGTTCCCACCACCATGCGAACACGCGACGCATAGGTTCGCGGTCTTGGAATCGGCTTACCTCCCCGGTCAACCGAGGTGTCGTTAGGAGTAACAGCTCTACTGCGATCTTGCGCAGAAGCTACCGCGGCTTCCGTAACGCGTTTCGCGAAATCGATACTCAATTCATGACGCGGCAGTCTTTGTATCTCTGTTCGAATTCGCTTCAAATCGGCTAACAAGGCGCGTAGTTCGCCGTCGTGCTCCAGAGCGCGCTCAACTTCCTCTCGCTCGCTCGACGAAAGTTCGCCGTCGAGATAGGCGCTGAGCATTTCTTCGGGAATTGAATCGGGCATATTCATGGATTCGCTGCGCATCAAAAGCTGCATCGGCAGCCGGCGTATTTACTCCGTTTCTCCAATGGCTTCACGTAGCCGATCTCGCAACATCGTCCTCGCACGATGCAATCGACTGCGCACAGTTCCAACCGGGACGCTGAGCATTTCAGCGATGGTTTCGTAGTCACAGTTTTCCATTTCACGCAAAACTAAAACGCTACGGTACTCTTCGCCCAGCTTTTCCAGAGCCTTGTGCACCTGCGCCGCCTGCTCCATCCTTGTCGCACGATCGTCTGGCTGATCGACCGTATCTTCAGGGTCGAGCCCACCACTCTCGTGCAATCCGTCCAATGAAATGCGCGGACGTTTCTTTCTTTGACGGCTGATGGATAAGTTAAAGGCAATGCGATACAGCCACGTGTAAAACGAACTCTTTCCCTTAAAGGTGGACAGTTTTGTGTAGGCCTGCAGCATCGCGTCTTGGACGACTTCTTCCGCCTCATGCGTACTACCGGTGACATGGACTAACGTGTTGTAAAGCCGATCTTGGTACTTGCGCACAAGTAGCTCGAAAGAGGCAGTTTGCCCCTCGACTACTTCACGTACCAACTGTTCGTCTTCCCGCAACGCTCGTTTCCTCTTTGACGAAACCAAGTCACCGAAAGTTCCAGCATTTTGGATCACGCGGTGAAATCGCCCTGAAGCAGCCTAAAAACCGCCTAGTCTGCCGCAAACTGGGTGGAAGCCGAGTTTAGCCAATGAAACGCATGAAAGCAGCACGAACCCGACAGATTGGAAGCCATCAGTCACCAATCCGGCAGTTTCAATCAGTAATTTGTCTGCGGCGGATTTGCTGGAGCAGTACCCACAACTACGGCCGCAATGTTCTACGCTCATAACGTTCTCGTCGTAGTCTCGATTGTTCACGACGGATTGGACTTCAACTCACGTCCCCGCGCGTTCACCGCTGACTCACCGTAACTCGGGATGCAACAATGACGGCCTCGCCACATGCTAGCGCGCACATCAAACCGCAATATGCGTCAGCCTCTGTCGTCGCATCGATTGGGCGTTTCCAAGGCACTCTCCGAGCGTTCGACTCGGATGCCGGAAATTTTCGACATAAAATTCATGTAAAGCTGTGACAACTAAGTGACTAGAGGCGAGTTGAAACACGCTTCGCTGTTAGCCTACCTGTGCCAAGGCGAGCTAGGAAATCGCTAGCGGTGGCAGCACCCGGCAGCTACGAAGAAATACTGCAATATCTTCGTATTGACCATGTGAAATGATTCTCTTAACCTTCCGCCCACACGTCACGAGCAGCAATCGAAAACATTTTTGTTTGCTCTTCGCGACCGGATCTGGACGGCATGAAAGCCTCGATTCAATTTGCTAATCGAACAAGGATCCACGTGGCAGAGTCTGCATTTGGAGAGTGTTATGCACTACTCTGCGGACCACGAAGCGGACTTCGGCAAGGAAGCCGTGTCGCTTCGAAATACAACTTGACGACCAAGAAGCGATTCGAGTAATTAAGCCTCACGGCAGCAAGAACGCGACTTGAACCGTCCAATCGCTCCCGGAAAAAGCCTGGATGTCCTTTGCCCCCCTGGGACCCCAATCTTTCCGGGGGCCTTTTTTATACCCTCACGCTGACGCTAGCTTGCCAGCTTGGGTTACGCGCGACGCATAATGACCAGTCCGGCCAAGATCATTGCTCCGCCGAACATCTGCGCTACGTTGGGCGGAACGCCATACATTGACCAAGCCGCGGCAATCGCAAAGACCGGCACAAGATTCTGAATGATTGCCGCGTGGGCTGGGCCAGACGTCTTCACACCAAAGTGCCACATAGGCTGTGCTAGCCCGGATGACAGAATTCCGGAGTATAGAATGATGGCCCATAAGGAAGGCGAGCCAAGTGGAGCCAGACAGCCCGGCTCGTAATAGCTCATTGCAACAATGATGTGAGCAGGGAGTGCCAGAATCGACGCGAGCGAGGCGAGCTGCATCGCTGAAATTCGGTTCAAGAGCGGCCGGCTGTAGATCGTGCCGCCCGCCCACAACAGAGCAGCCGCTAGCACCACCAGATTTCCCCACAGATGACGAGTCTCCGTGCTAACGCCTTTTTGAAAGGCGACGATGACGGTTCCAATGACCGCTATCAACAGGCCTATCCACGCAAACAGCCGCAGCTTCTCATTGAGAAACACATGGGCCAAGATTGCCGTCCAGATCGGCACCGTTGCGATGATCAGCGCCGTGTTACCCGGCGTCGTCAGACTCACCCCCACCAGAAAACAGAGCTGGTAGGTGGCGGAAACGACCGCGGAATAGATCGCAATGTTCCACCAGGTGACATCCTTGTCCGGCAGGATCCCCCGGGAACGTTCACGCCAAGCGAATAGAGTAAGAACCAGTGCAGAGACTGGTAGGCGAATCGCATTGAAGACAAATACGTTGTCGAGCTGTTCGAGTCCCGACTTCATGAGCGGAATGTTGACGCCCCAGATCAATGCGACGCCAATCAACGTGAGGGTCGCATTCGGCCCCCACCGTGTACCATTCCCCACGCTCAGGCCGCCTTTTTCAGTTCGTCGCTCGTATTCAACTTGTCGTAGAGTGTCTTCACGCTAATGCCCAACTCTTCAGCGGCCTTTTGTTTGTTGCCGTGACGTTCCAATGCCGCTTCGATCGCCATCATCTCCAGATCGCGTAACGAAATTGGTCCCAGCGATTTGATTCCAGGAGAGCGTAGCTTACGCGAACCGAACCGCGACGGTAGGTGTTCAGGCAGAAACGGAGGCTCATTGCAGAGAATCGTGGCGTGCTCCATGACATTTGCCAACTCCCGCACGTTTCCCGGCCACACATGTGAACGTAACGCCTGCACCGTGTCCTTCGCGAGCAACTCGCCTTTCGCGAGATTGGGGCGAAAGCGACGCAGTAGATGGTTGGCCAACTCTTCAATGTCGTCGACACGTTCACGCAAAGACGGCAAATTGATTTCGAACGTATTGATGCGGAACATGAGGTCTTCGCGGAACAGGTCTTCCTGCACCATCTCTTCCAACGGCCTGTGCGTTGCACAAACAACGCGGACGTCTGTCACGAAGGACTCGTTGTCCCCAACCCTGCGTACCTCACCGCTTTCCAGGACACGGAGAAGCTTGCTTTGAATCGACATTGGCAACTCGCCAATCTCGTCGAGAAAGATCGTGCCACCATGTGCCACTTCGAATAGACCGACTCGACTCTCGTCGGCGCCAGTGAACGCGCCTTTGCGATGCCCGAACAACTCACTCTCGACCAAGTTCTCCGGCAAACCACCGCAGTTGACTGCGACAAACGGCATATCAGCCCGGAGGCTTCGATCATGCAGTGCCCGCGCAACGAGCTCCTTACCAGTCCCCGTTTCGCCAAGGATCAACACCGTTGAATTCGTCGGAGCCACCTTTTCGATGCGAGTTTTGATCGACTGCATCGCTTCACTGTCGCCAATCAGACGCGACTTGCCTTCAACCCGCTCTAGCTGATGCTTGACGGCGCGATACTTGTTCATCATCTCGCGTTTCTCGGCAACGCGTTCAAGCAGACGGCGAAGATCGACCAACTTCGCGGGCTTGGTGATGTAGTCAAAAGCACCGTGGCGAAGGGCGGTGACGGCAGACTCCAGCGATGACTTTCCTGTCATCACAATGGCATCCGTATCCAGGCCCATTTCACGAGCCTTCGCAATCACTTCAGTGCCTCGCAGCCCGGGCATATCAAGGTCCAGCAGCATGCAATCGACCTTGTTTTTCTCGAGCGCTGCAACCGCCGTCAGCCCATCGGGGCAGACAGTTACATCAAAACCCATCCGCGGCAATTCCAGACGCATGAGGTTTTGCAGCGACGGTTCGTCGTCTGCAAACAGCACATGCATCTTGTGATCGCCCTTCTTACGCAGCTCGTTCTTGGGCGATTCCTTGGATTCCGATTCGCTCGGATTGGTTGGCTTCTTCTTCATGATCCATCATTGGAAGAGTAACTGTAACGGGCGAGCCTTTCCCTGGCCCGGCACTATAGACTTCAATTTCGCCGTCGTGTTCTTTGACGATGCGGTACGTAATCGACATGCCCAGCCCGGTGCCCTGAGAATGACGACGGCGTGAATAGAACGGTTCGAACAAGTGTTGCTGCACTTCGGCAGTCATCCCGCATCCGTTGTCTCGTACCGCAAGTTTCGCCACTTCCTTATCGGCTGACAGTGAAACGCGTACTTCCCCGCCTGGATCTAAACTATCCAGAGCGTTCGTCAGCAAGTTCAACACAACTTGCTTCATCTCCTGGGCATTCACCGGGGCTGACACAGCCACGGACGAATTGAAAACGATCTCTTTTGCTTTGTATTTACCAATATGCTTAACCATGCTGATCACGGATGCGACAAGCTGGGTCAAATCGGTATGATGCTTTTCCACGTCACCGAGACGAGAAAAGTCCAAGAGGCGTTCCGTAATCTGTTTACAACGAAAGGCCTCGTCCTGCATCGTGCGAAGGTAGTCACGTGCGATCGTCACCTCTTCGTTGTGCTCTTCGTCTGGCTTGGCATCATCTTCGACGATGATGTCGTTCAGACGTGATTCGAGAGACTCCGCACAAAAGGCAATCGATGCCAGCGGATTGTTGATTTCGTGTGCAACACCTGCGGCAAGGAAGCCAACGCTGGCCAACTGCTCGCTTCGAATCACCTCACGCGTACGCTGCTGCACCTGCTCGTCCAGATCATCGCGAATTTCCTGAAAGCGTCGCGTCATCGCATTCATGGCATTCGCAAGTTCCGTCATTTCATCTTGCGAATCCAGTTTGATTCGGTGGTCGAATTTTCCAGCCGCAACCAAACGCGAGCCATGCACCAGGACTCGCAGCGGGCGAAGAATCCACACATAAAAGAGACGCAGGAACGCCACTAACAGGATGGCGGAAATCGTCGATGCTGTGGCCCCGACAAAGATCCACGTCCTATATTGCCCGCGCACTTCGTCGGAAAAGTTCCCCAGCCGCGAATGCAAAAACTGAGGCAACTCCGTGGCCAATGTATTCATCCGCGTCAGTTCCGCGGATAACTCACTGTCAGACCCGTCCCAAAAGTCGTGGCTGCTTCGAATTCGCACCGAATCCAGCAGATCCCGAAATTCCGCCACAGCCGCCTGTTCGTCGGCCATGACACGGATCCCTTTGTATTCGTCAAGCGCCTCGTTTTCAGCTAACAGATCGCGGTAGTTTTTGAACGAGCGTTGGACCATGCCAAGCTCAACGCGAAACTGTTGACGCAAAAAGTTATCCGTGTCGATGAACGAGAACTCAAAATCAGGCTGGTCAGACGTTCGCTCACGCAACTGATAGGTAACTACCAGTCGACTGACATCTCGGGCGAGTGCCGATGAGAACGTCAGCTCCGGCGCACGTAGCCTTAGGCTCTTTGCAAGACCGCGAAACGCATAGACTCCGACAAAGCTGGTCGCTGCCAACGCCCCGATCATGCACATCAGCACCGTGATACCGACAATCAATTTCGTACGAATCGGCTGACGAGAAAACATGGACGGGACGATCCCCAAACGGTTCGAAAAGACGGCAACCATGAGTCTAGCACTGCTCCGATTCATACCCTACATCAGAATGAATGCCGTCTACCTGCGGCACCTAGAAGTCGACAGCACGACGAACGCATACCTGACTTCGCACGTTAGAGATGCCAACCCTCGCTGGCGCGAGTACGAGTCGAAGTAACCAAATACCGGTAACAAATCTCACGTTGGCAAACTTTCGATACGGTGCTTGCGTATTGAAAAGTTCATGCGGCAACGTGGCAAAAAATTTGCGAGCGGAGACAGCAAGACTGCATCCCCAGCGGCAACTGTTACATGCCGAGGAGCGTCCACACATGGCGAAACGTGGTTGTGCATTGCCGTAGTAATGCCGCCCAAAACACTGCCTACGTATCTTGAGCAATTAGCCCAGTGACCAGGATTCAAGCATCAATGATGAAACGTGTGGCTGCCGGTCGATACCTAGCTCGGGAGCCGCTCCGACGGAAATTCCTCGCTATTGTCTTTACCGATTGCAAGGGCTAGGATGCGATTGCCGTTAAGACTAGGCAACTTACGTAAAGTTATCGTCCTTCAGAATGGGAATGTATTTATGGTTGGAACCAGTTCGACACCGGTCTTTCGAGGTCGCCTGATAGCAGCCTTGGCATTTGCCTTACTCACATCACCGGTGCTGGCAG
>CAYQMZ010000083.1:0-15155 GCA_964418725.1 uncultured Pirellulaceae bacterium | reverse complement strand
AGCAGGCTTGCCCAGCTGTGCTCGCTTTCACGGGTTATTGGCGGATCATTGCTGGGTAAGCCGGCAAGCCAGGAGTGGCACCCTCAACTCATTTGAGCGACCGCCACACTCGGTCAGCCACGAGATCGTCGCATCAACAAGTACTCCATCAGAGCCTTGTCGAATTGCATGCTGGTATCCAGCGGCACATAGTCGACGCCCATCCGAAAGCACTCGCGGCGATACGTTTCTCGAAATTCCTCGACCTCATTCAGGTACTCGCGACGAATCCCGGTGG
The DNA here is from genome assembly GCA_964418725.1 of uncultured Pirellulaceae bacterium. Taxonomy (GTDB): domain Bacteria; phylum Planctomycetota; class Planctomycetia; order Pirellulales; family Pirellulaceae; genus CAYNJG01. The sequence continues at coordinate 14,878 of CAYQMZ010000083.1, read as the reverse complement.
CGTCGATCTCTAGTCTCTCATTGGTTTCGGGATCTTCGAATTCAGTCATTCCCGTAAACGGGAAATTCGTTTCGGCTTCGTCCATGATGTGAAACAGGATGACGTCGTTGCCACCGTGCCGCAGGCGTCCCAAAGATTTCAGGATGGCTTCGGAGTCTCCCAGCAGATCGCTGAAGATCATCACCAGCGAATGTTGTCGGAACATCGCGGCTATTTGATTCAGGGCGTTTTGAATGTCCGTCTCGCCATTGGGTTCAAGCTTTGCCAACAGCGACAAAATGTTGCCGATCTGCGTACGTTTCGATTTTGGTGCCAGACTTTGACGAACCTTCGTGTCGAACGTGATTAGTCCGACCGGGTCTTGCTGCGTCACCATCAGGTAGCACAGTGCGGCTGCCAGTGACACCGCGTAATCGAATTTGGTTAGCTCCTGTCGATAGGTAAAACCCATCGACTTGCTGAGATCCAGAACCAAGTAGCCCGTGATGTTCGTTTCCGCTTCGAACTTCTTCACGTAGTACTTGTCGGTCTTCGCGTACACCAACCAATCGATATCGTTGGGGTCATCGCCCGGTGTGTACCGACGGTGCTCGCTGAACTCGACCGAGAATCCTTGGAATGGGCTCGCGTGCAAACCTTGCAGAAAACCCTTCACGACGAACTGTGCGCGCAAGTCCAGCCGCGAGATCTGACGGATCACATCGGGCTTCAGGTACTTTTCAACGCTAGACATGGCTAAGCCAGTTCACTGGTTCGCTTGGCGAAGTTGGCCGATGGCCAGACTAATTCATGTTCGCAGAAAGCCGCGGTGTCGAAAAGGCGAACCGAATCCACCCGGTAATCGTTTTACTGTGGCAAGCATGGTAAAACGTGGCTCCAACTAGTTCACTGCGAGGTCGTCGTATGTTTGTTACGAGCTTTCGAAACGCTCTGCTGTTCGTGTTGAAGTTTTCCGGGGTACTGTTGATGTGCGTTTCGCAGAGCTCGTCGGCTGCCGACGGGGCAAAGGTTGTTTCGTTTTACGGCTATGACGACTGCATCCGCCTGCAGAACGAGCACGTCACGGTGACTCTCTGCCCAGCCGCTGGCGGACGTGTTCTCGAGTATTCGATGGGCGGAAAGAACGTTCTGTACCTTCCGCCAGGGAACGAAGGTTGGCGTTACTCACCGGGCGGAAAACGTGCTTCGATGGATGCCGGGCGATTCGATATTGGTCCAGAAAAAGTTGTGAAACGAGGCCCGTTGCTGTGGATGGGCGAGTGGAAAGGCGAGATCGTCGGTGACCGGGCGGCGAAGTTGACGAGCCAAAAAGATCCAGAATCGGGAGTGCAGTTAACTCGCACTTTTCGACTCGATGAAAACTCATCACGACTCATCTGTACGCAAACCATCCATTGCGTCGCCGATTCGGCGGTTGACCTGTGCCACTGGAGTCGCACGTTCGCAGTTGGGAAAGGGATTGCCGTCGTGCCGCGATCGTCGTTTGGGCGGTTTCCTCAGGGCTACGTGATGTACACCGATGGCCGCAACATCTGTATTGATCCTGAAGACACCAACATCGAAGTCACGGATGCGAACGTGATCGTCAAAGCCGCGCCGAAGCATCCCAAATTGGGCTTCGATTCGATGGCGGGTTGGTTTGCCTATCTGGCACCAACCGACCAACTGTTTGTCAAACGTTATCGCACCCATCCTGACCGACAATACAACGAAGTGGCAGGACTCACGGTCTCCATCTGGTACCCAAGCGATCGCGATACGGTGGAACTAGAACCCATTGGGCCGGCAGAGAGAATTCAGCCGGGAGCCAGTGCGAGCTTTACTGAGGAATGGTGGTTGTTGGACTACGACTTTCCGACCTCGGGTGACGTTCCTGTTGAATCTGTTCATCAGATGGTCAATTCAAAAACGAAGCCACCCAAGTAGATAGAAGCCGAGCGACGAAGCCGAACAAGAGAGATCAAATGGGCGGACAACTATCAGCAGTCGTCGTCGGCACAGGTTTTATCGGGCCAGTGCACGTTGAAGCTCTGCAGCGCGCCGGAGTGCGTGTGTTGGGCATCGTAGGTTCGACGCCAGAGAAATCTCGAGCCGCGACCGAGAAGTTGAGGCTCGAGAAAACCTACGATTCGCTGGACGCTGTTTTGGCGGACGCCGACGTCGACTCAGTTCATCTGGCAACGCCCAATCGTCTTCATTTCGCGCAGGCGAAGGCTGTGATCGAAGCTGGGAAACACGTGCTGTGTGAAAAGCCGCTGGCGATGACGTCCACGGAGTCGGCCGAGTTGGTTGCCCTGGCAGAAGAAGCTAGGGGCCGTGGTATCGTCGCAGGCGTCGCCTACAACATTCGTTTCTATCCACTATGCCACGACGCTGCCGCGCGCGTTCAGTCTCCAGAGTTTGGGGATTGCCTGCATATCAACGGATCCTATGTTCAGGATTGGCTGCTGTACGACACCGACTTCAATTGGCGAGTGCTCGCCGAGGACGGCGGTCATTTGCGAGCGGTTGCCGATATTGGTACCCACTGGCTGGATCTTTTGCAGTTCATCACGGGGCGACGTGTTGTTGCTGTGTGTGCAGATCTGCAAGTAGTCCACCTACAGCGTCAGCGACCGTTAGGTGGCGTCAAAACATTCTCTGGCAAGTCGACGTCGTCAGAACAAGAACAGGTCGAGCCAGTCGAAATCGCGACCGAAGACGCGGGCTGTGTGTTACTGAGATTCGACAACGGTGCTCGTGGTTCGCTGCGTGTTTCGCAAACGACCGCGGGAAGAAAGAACTGTTTGCGTTACGAGATCGCTGGCGGTCAACAGTCCATCGCCTGGAACAGCGAACAGCCGAACTCGTTATGGATTGGTCATCGTGATCGCCCCAACGAGTCTCTGGTCCGCGATCCGGCTCTACTGCATTCAGTGGCGGCCACGGTTTCGAATTATCCCGGCGGGCACAACGAAGGCTTTCCGGACACGTTCAAGCAGCTATTCAAAGCCTTCTACGGCTACATCCACGCCGGCGATTTCTCAGCGACACCGACATTTCCCACGTTCGCCGATGGTCATCATGAAGTGTCGCTTTGCGAGGCAATCCTGAAGAGTCACCAGGAGCAACGCTGGGTGGAAGTGGGCTGATTGCATCTGTTGCTCCGCAGGTCACAGCTAATCAAGAAAAATTTCCAAGGGCTCGGTTGGTTTCGTGCGTTCATAACCAGCGCGAGTAACTATTGCGATGAGGACGGCCTCATCGATTCCGTTTTCGGCGAACTTGACGTGCCCGTCGCAGTAAGCGATGTGGACGCCACCGGGATGATAGCTCCGAGGTGAGCCCGGTATGCCATCCAGATCGGATCCGTTTTCAAGTTCCCGTGGCGTAAGAATTCGCGGGTGAACCCACATGTCGCTGGAGGATATCCAGTCCCCGTATCGCCAACGCGACAGCCTGGCGTATTCCGCCAAAAGCGAAGTCTTTGAAAGGCCGTCTGATATCCACGACAGCTTTGCCCCATCGCGTTTCACATAAGTCTGCATTCCAGCTCCGATCGAAATGCTGCTGCCGTGGTGCTCGTGATAACAGCGAGCCGACCGACACCAAGCGCCCGCTGTGTCACGAGGTTCGGTCAACTTCCAATTCACAACGACGGTGGTTCCCTCGCTGTCGACCGTACCCAACGCGTCGCAAATCGTTCTTTTTCCCGATTTCAACACGCTTCTCGTAAAGTCGTACTCCGACGGTGTAGCAGGGCATTTGAATTCGCTAATCAGCAAGGGCTTCGTGGGTGGAGCCAGGGGATCGACAGGCGGCAATGAATCGACTCTTCCATCAGCAAACTGATCTCTTACTGCTGAATATTCTAGGAAAGGTAGGATTTCAAATCGCCAAGCTGGATGCGAGGTGTATGTCTCTCCAGGCCTTCCAAAGTGGATCGACTTGTCTTGATGCGGCAGGCGTTCGATTTGGCCATTGCTCGCAAAATTCAGTACGGCCAGCGACACTTGGCGAAAGGAATTCGAGCACGTCATGCGGCGCGCTTGTTGTCGTGCAGCCGTGACCGCCGGCAATAGCACGGCGACTAGAATTCCGATGATCGAGATGCTCACTAAGAGCTCAACGAGAGTAAAGCCGCGACGTGTCATCTACGACCTCCAGCAGATTGAATGCCGTCATGGTATTGCTGTGCGAAGTCTTCATTCAGAACGCTGCAAACTCTGCGAAAACATCGTGTTAGCAGCTGAGTGTGATAAGAGCGTAGATGGGAAGGCGATTAATCTGAATACCAATACGCCAGCTTAAGCGAGCGGCGAAACTGCTGTCCGGCTTGAATGGCAGGAGTGCATGCCAAACCTGTGGCTATTGGTAGCGATTACAACTTTCGCTGCCGCTGGATCAGCTTCAGCGTGCATGAAAAGTAGCTTTTCTGTAGCTCAGGCTGGCGATTCTGTGGGCGGCCGTAGATTCGATCGATTCTTACCAAAACTTCGCGTAAAATGGTGCGTCGAAATGTTCTGCTATGAGCATTCGTTGGGTCTTCGTTTCAGGTGCCATAGTGAACAATTCGCTTCGTTTGTTGACGGTCTTTGTTTTCCTCATCCTCGCAAGTTCGTTGCCCGGCCAGCGCCCAGCGTGGACAACTTCTCATGTCCAAGGGACTCCGACGCCGCCACTCGCGTTTCGCACTGAACCGGTTTTCGGAAACTATCGATTCAAGAAACCCGTCACGCTGACCAATGCGCCCGGTACGGACAGCATGTTTTTGCTGGAGCAAACGGGGAAGATCTACGAACTTGAATCCGCAGATGTTGGCCAGCCCAGACTGGTTGGTGACTTGCGTGAACACGTCGCAGGATTTTCCGACGCCTACGGCCTTGAGTTTCATCCAGACTTTGAAGACAACCGCGAAGTATTCGTTTGCTACATTCGCAACGGAGTCGACAAGCAGATCGGTACGGCACTGTCTCGCATGCGATTGACGACAGACGGTGAGCTGAAGATCGAACCCGATAGCGAAGAGATTCTCTATACGTGGATGAAGGGCGGGCACAACGGCGGTTGTGTGAAGTTTGGCCCCGATGGCTACCTCTACATTTCGGCCGGAGACTCTGCCGCTCCGTTTCCACCGGACCCACTCAAGGCGGGACAGGACCTTAGCAATCTGCTGTCAACCATCACGCGGATCGACGTGAACCGTCGCGATGGCGATAAGCCCTATTCGATCCCCAAGGACAATCCGTTTGTCGGCGTCGATAACGCTCGGCCGGAAATTTTTGCCTATGGATTTCGCAACCCTTGGAGAATGGCGTTTGATCGCGTGAGTGGTGATCTTTGGGTTGGCGATGTCGGTTGGGAATTGTGGGAGATGATCCACTGCGTTGAATCAGGCGGAAACTATGGCTGGAGTATCTTCGAAGGACCGCAGCCCATTAACATCAACGATGAACGCGGGCCAACGGAAATCATTAGAGCTGCTGCGGCTCACGATCACACAGTCGCTCGTTCGATTACGGGCGGCATAGTTAACTACGGAGATCGATTTCGTGTGGTGAAAGTTTACTACGTTTACGGTGACCACGTGACGGGCCTATTCTGGAAGACACGACGTAAGCCGGGTTCAAAACAGGGCAGCGCGAATGCTGACCAATACGAGCCAGCGACGCTGATTGCTCGCGAGCCGATTCAGATAATTTGTTTCGGCTTAGACAACGAGGGTGAGCTGTATATCGTCGACTACCAAGGGACCGTGCACCGGTTGGTACGCCAGGAAGGTGAGGTCAACGCAGAGTTCCCTACGACGCTCTCGGAGTCAGGGCTGTTTTCGTCAGTCGCGAAACATGAACTGGCGACCGGGGTTTTGCCCTACGAGATCATTGCGGAACCTTGGATGGATGGCGGAACGGCCTCGCGATTCGTAGCTATCCCCGGCCGTGGAAAGATTGGCGTCTACACCGTTCGTAGCGGGCACGCCAACTGGGATGGAAAGCACCCGGGGTCATGGAAGTTTCCGCAGAACAGTGTCCTGGGGAAGACAATCTCTTTGAATGGACGTCGCATCGAAACACAACTGCTGCACTACGATGGTCAAGCATGGCTCGCTTACAGCTATCTTTGGAACGACGATGCAACGGATGCGACCTTGGCCGAGGATCGGTCACAGACAGTTTCTGTCGATGTCGACGGCGTGAAGCGACCTTGGAAGGTATCAAGTCGCGGAGAGTGCATGGTATGCCACTCGAACGCAAACGACATGCTGCTGGGATTCAAGCCCAGCCAAATGATTCGCGCTGCGCATGGTCAGGAAGATCAACTGGATTACTTCTTCGATCTCGGGCTTTTGGAAAAGGCTCCCGATCGAAAGCGAAAGTTACCTGCATCGCCAGCGAATCAAGATGCAAGCCTGGAAGACAGAGCAAGGGCTTACCTACACGTGAACTGCGCACATTGTCATCGGCCGCAGGGTGGCGGTTCCGTGCCAATGAATGTGGTATTCCACGAGGCACTTGATCGCACCAGGATGATCGATCAGCAGCCCGCCCAGGGTACATTCGGTATCGAGAATGCCCGCGTTGTCGCGCCGGGTGACCCAACCAAGAGCATCTTGCTATATCGCTTTTGCAAGTTTGGTCCTGGCCACATGCCGAAACTGGGCGGCCTTGAATTGGACCATGAAGGAGCGACGTTGTTGCATGATTGGATCGCGTCTCTGGGAGACTCGTCTGATGGTCCCAGCGAGCAAAAGCTGGCTAAGGCGAAGCAACTGCTGGGCATGAGCAACAAGCAGCCGCTGTCTGAATTCCTGTCAGATCCGGAAAACGCACTGGCGGTTGCCCATGGCGTGCGTACCAAACATTTCGATGAGGGTAGTCAGAATCAATTGATGCTGCTCGCCAAGACGTTGCCGGATGCCTCGAAAGATTTATTCGAAGGCTTCGTTCCGTTCGAAGATCGAGTGAAACGACTTGGGGCGGACATTAATGCTGAAGAAATCCTAGCGGTTCACGGTGATGCGAAGAGCGGCCAGCAACTGTTCGCGTCCTCCTCGCTTTCTTGCAAGAATTGTCACGCGGTCGATCCGGGCCAACCAAGCACTGGTCCCAACCTGTCTGGGCTTGAACCCGTACGCTATACGCGTCATCGACTGCTGATGAATGTCCTACGTCCCTCAGAACAGATTGAAGCAAAGTATCGTACTCAGATCGTGCAGACAGCCGACGGCGATGTGATCACCGGTGTCATCACCAAGGAAACCGATCAGTTTGTGGAGCTCGCGGATGTCGAAAACAAGGCGCACCGAGTGATGAAGGAGGACATCGAATTTCGCAAAGCATCCGAGGTTTCGCTGATGCCCGAACGTCTGTTGGAAACACTGACGATGCAACAGGCAAGAGATCTGATCGAATATCTGCACTCGCTTCGTTGAACGTCGGAGTTCAGTTCGATCTATCGCGGCAGTGCGGACCGTCGGGAAGCGTACCGGCGATTGGGCTCTCACGCGGCATTGATTTAAGCGTCAAAACTTTCGCGTACTGCGAAAACCAACGATTGCATAGCCTCCGGTTAAAGCTGCTGGCTTGCCAACGTTTCTTAGTACGGTCAGCGGTGAAATCCTCTACAGCCTTCGGCGTTAGAAAACTTGAACTATCGCATCGACCACAGATTGTGTCACTCTGATATCAATCGACATGCCCAAGAATAATTGTGCTCGTTGTTGGAAGCGTAAGCCAGTCAACAACTTAGGTGTGAATACGGGGTCGTGGCACATCGAGTGCTGCTATTGATGGCGTTAAGGTGCCCAACTTCGTGGGGACAGATTTTGGAGCGCCTCCATCCTGAGCTCGTTCCCAATCTGTAAGGGTTATTGTCATGAAGCAACTCCTAACCGCTTTGTTCGTCGCAGGCGTGGCAGCTTGCGTCGCTCCTTCCGCCGACGCCGCATTGTCAACTGACCGTCCACTCACACTAGAGGCACCGGACCTGCTGGTTGCCACCCAGAATCCGACCGACACGATGCTCACGCAGTGCTATGGAGGCGGATACTCGTACGGCTACGCGCCAGTCTATCGTTCGACTCGATACTATTACCCACAACGACGTGGGGGCGTTAGCATCAACATCGGTGGCGGCGGCTACCGAGGTTTCCCGGGTTACTATCGGGGATATGGTGGCCCGCGTTACGGTGGCTATCGCGGCTTCGGACCTGGCTTTGGGCCGGGAGTTGGCTTTGGCGGTCGAAGCGGCGTTGGCTTCTTCCTCAGCCTCTAAGAGCTCAACAAGATTTAGATCGTCGCACAAAAGGTCGGTTCACGCCGACCTTTTTCGTTTGAAAAGCGGCAGCTGGAGCAACGTCGATTCTAGACAACAGTTTGGGTGAACGACTACGTGGCTTCGTAGAGTTTCGCCAGACGCAGCATCAATTTCTCGAGCTCTTCATAGTAGCTATCTTCGGTCATCGTTCGCTTCTTGGATCGTAACGCTTCGATTGCCCCTTCAAGTTCGTCGCGAGCCGCCAGCTGTTCTTCGGTCAGCTTCGGAGCATTCTTGTCATGCAGCAGGATGAACCGATGAGCGAACTGGCCGTCTAGTGCAGAGCCATCTTTCGCTGTACCTTCTGCTCGTATCCCCACGAAGAATTCAGCAGACGTCCCTTTGCCATCCTGGTTGTCCTCCAGCAATGAATGCTCTGTCGCGAGACGTGCTTCGGATTCGTAGAAGCGAGCGGTCTGGGATGAGGCGTGCAAATAGGCCTCAAGCAAACTAACTTGCTCGTCATGGTCCAGATCCGCGGTGATGTCTGCCAAGGACTCTGCCAAATAGCCGCCGAACCGAGAAAAGTTCAGCTCGGCGCCGGCGTTGGTCGCCGTCATGATGACTCGATTGTCACCGGTAAGGTCCTGCAAGAAGGCTCCACTGCACGAGAAACCGCCAATCACGATCAGTGGGCGTTTGTTTTCTTTAAGCCAGTTCTTCAAATCGACGCTGGAGACATCCGGGCCCCGCAGATTGAACTTGTGCGTTTGGCGTTCGGAAGTTCCATGTCCGAGCAAGACAATCCAAAGCGGCTGAGCCGTCTCGATGGCCTTGTGCTCTTCGATCCATGACTTCAGTTCGTCACGTGCAGTCGACTCTTTGTCGCTCGGGTCGTGTCCAAGTTGATGGTGTTCGATTTCTGCCGTGTCGGCTACTTGTTTCCACTGCTTGGACCAACCGGAAAAGACCTCTTCGTATTCGACGATACCTGGTGCGCCGACCGCGACGATCATGTGTGCAGCGTCGTCGGGGAGGGCGACTTCGGCAACGATCGGAGTCTCGGGCTGTGGGCTTTCCTGTTCGGCGCTTGGGCCAACCTCTTGGCCCAAGCTGACGATGGGCCCGCAGCAAATGAGAAATACCGCAGCAGTCGTCGCAGCTAACTTGGTTCGGTGCCAGATCAAGCTTTCGCTTGCGATCTGCCGGTAATCTTGTATTGCCTCACGCATTACGGCAGCCCTCTCCAACGACGAAGTCCCCATTCGGTACAGAGGCAGCAAACTGCAAGGCTCAGAACCCACCACTGGTGCCAGACGGGATAGACCCACTTTTCAGTAATCGGAACGTCACGACTCGGAAGACTGGCAACGAATTCATCCAGATTGTCGGCCTCGACCAATTCGCCGCCGGACGCTTCGGCAATCTTGCTCAGCACGGCGCGATTGGTTGTCAGTTCGCGGAATTCATCGGCTGCCGGTTGCGAGGTCCAGCCAGCTTGCTTTGCGTCCAGTTCCTCGCCGTCGGCCGACGTCACGTTGGCCGTTGCACGGTACGGGCCTTCTTCATGTGGCCAGTAGTCAACCACGTAAACTCCGGCGGCTTCACTGCTGGCTTCCGCCGATAACTGGACCACTTCGCCGCTGGGTGACGTCACTTTCACTTGCGTTTCGGCATTGTCATGGGGATTGAATTCTTCGTCCTGAACGGAAACTTGGATCGTTGTCGGACCGGCGAGCCCGCGTTTTCGCTCGGACTTCACCGCGACCCGTTTGGGAACTTCCGCGACCATCCAGCGGATGATCTGTCGCCAGAATTGTTGCAGATCCTTCTGCTTCGGATCGTCGGCCCCCGTATTCCATCTCCACATATCACCGGCAAGCAGGGCCGCTGACCGTCCTTTGCCGAATCGTTGCGTTGCAAAGGCTGGTAGCGGTTTTCCATTGTTGGTTTGCGAGACAGCCAACAGGGAAGCACCCGGCTTAAGGTCTGAGATTTTGTTGAGGGTCAAGAATCCCGGTGTCCGGTCAAGCCGACTCTTCTCCGCCGCTTCGGTTGCGCGTAGTCGTGTCCAGTCTTGCAGCCAACCTTCGCGGGTCAGTTGCCATTTCGGACGGTCATCCATGTCGACGGTGAACTGTCCGGCCTTGCCTAAGTACACTGGCAAGACCTCACCCAACGGAGTCTTTTCATAGCCTCCCTCAACGAACGACTCCATACCGCCCAACATCATGAGGCCACCGCCGCGTTGATTGACAAAACGTCGCAGCAAAAGCATCTGGCTTGCTGTGAAGAATTTGGCTTCGATGTCATCCAGCACAATGGCGTGGTATTTGAACAGTTCCTCGGAGTCTTTGGGGAAACCGTCAGCTAATTGCGACTCGTCATCCACACCAACTCTGATGAAAACAGTCTGATCGTACTGCTCGGCGTCTTCGTCGTCGGTACCGTCGAAGCCTTCAAACAGCGTGTTGCGATCGCTCACGCCACTTCGGTCTTGGAACGTAAACTTGGGCTGCTTCTTGGCGATTCTAATCAGGCCAGTCAGTTTGATCTCGTCGTCTTCGTCCAGTGCCCGGCGGATGAACTTGAATTCCCAGTTGGGGCGACCAGAAACATAGAGCACGCGGAACGGTCCGCCTCCACGATCCACCGTCATCCAGCGTTTGTTGTTGGCCAGTGTCAATTCGCTGCCAGGTTTTTCGCTCTCGAAGGTGGCTTTGGCCGCGGTTGGAAAAGCCTCCAGACGATGAAAGCTTAGCCCAGATTCGTCCGGTCGAAATCGGAACTTGAATTCGTGGTCTCGTGATTTGTCGATGTCCGCTTTCTGTTCTTGAAGTGTCTTGCCTTCACGATTTACGATGCGTGCCGTCACGTTCTGGGCGTCGAAACCCTGGTTGGTGACGGTGGCTTGAACGGAGATGGGTGCCGCTTCGAAGTTCGTCTGGGCCACCGTCATCTGGCGAATGCTGACGTCCTGGATTGTGTCGGAGTCTTCGTCGACGACGGGGTAGACGGGGAACTGATATTCGGCAAGGTCACCGAGGTCCGTAGCATTTCCATCGCTGAGCACGATCACTCCGGCAACTGGCCGCTCTTTGAAGCGTGTTTGGATTGTTTCGATGGCGGTATGCAAGGCGGAACCTGAGCCGTCAAATTCAACGACTCCGCCGTCTACGTGTTGCAGTTGAGTGTCGAACTTGTAGTCCCGGACGTCAAAGTCTTGTTGTAGACGAGTTCGCCAACTGCTGTCCTCGTCCAGCAATTGTTGCAGAGAGTCGGCGCGAACCTGACTGCCGGAGTTCACGGTCATGCTTTGGCTGTTGTCGGTCAGCACAACGAAGAGGTTAGCGCCAGGTCTTGGACGCACGCCACTGAAAAGGGGTTCGATCAAGCAAACCGCCAGCAGGCCAACTCCAACAACCTTCAATAGGACACCAATGCACTTCATCCCCCAAGTCATGGGTGTGCGGCGATAACTGAATAGCGTCAGGATTGCGATCAGTCCAACGGCCGTGGCGGCTGCGGGGACCCAGGCTGGTGAACCGACCACAAAATCGGCCAGCAATACACTTTGAAAGCCGTTCTGCAACATTACTTACCTCGGCCCAAGTTTTCATAGTATTGCCGCACTTGTTCGACAAACTCTTCTGGCACAGGATCACGATCGATTGGTACCAATGCGTTCTTCTCTGCCGAGCGTCGCAACAGCTCTTCGGAAACCTCTTGGCGTAGTTCGCCGAGCGGCCGAGCGACCAACTCCTTGATGAGATCCCACTTTGGTTCTTTTGAATGTCGCTTGAAGTCGCGTCGGAAGCTGCGAGCTTTTTCCCGAATGCGAGCTGCTTCGGCGCGAAGTTCTGGATCATCAACGATCTCTTCTACATCACGAAGCCGATCCGACCATTCACGGAAGTCCTCGCCCGTGATTGGAGCGAGCTCCAGCTGTTCCCAGCCACCCAAGCCACCGTTCTGATTCTGACCTCCACCCTGACGGATCGCATCACGCAGACTCCCCGGGCGAGGACGATCATTGGGTTCCTGACCACCAGGCTGATTGTTTTCTTGATCTTGGGGCTGTCCTGAACCCGGTTGGCTTCCAGACGGTTGCTGCCCTGGGCTTTGTTGATCTTGAGACTCACTTTGTTGGTCTGGAGACTGTTGTGAGCTTTGCTCGCCGGAAGATTGACCATTCTCGCTAGGCTGCTCACCCGGCTGTCGGCCACCCTCTTGTTGTGATTGTTGTTCCGAAGATTGCTCGGAACGGTCTTGTTCGTTCGAAGGATCGGATTCTCGATTTCGCGATTCGGAAGGTTCACCGTTTTCGTTTGACTGGCGATTTCCGGACTGGTCGCCCTGTCGTTCTGAGTCGTCCGGCTGATTCTCTTCCGAGAGTCGCCCAGGCTGATTTTCGCCCGGCTGGTTTTCGCCTGGCTCGCGCCCTTCTTGCTCGCGTCGCTGCCCTTCAGTTTGCTGTTCGTCAGTCAATCCATCACCACGACGAGATTCACTCGGGTCGCCGTCTTCGCTCGGCTGCTTGCTGCCCGGCTGCTCGGTACCCGGCTGTCTGTCTCCAGATTCCTGATTGGGGCTGAATTGATTGATCTCGTTGTCCAACTGACGTTCCAAATCCTCCAGCATACGGACTGCTGTTCGCAGCGCATCCGTTTCGTCACCCAAAACACTTTCGGCGGCTCGATCAATCTGTTCACGGAAATTCGTGATGCTTTCGCGCGCCTCCATTTCGAACTGTTGGGCAGGTTCCGTTAGCCCACGATCGGATAACTCGGCGGCTCGGTCGAGTCGCTCGGGAGTTTGATTTTGACTGATCTCTTGGAACGCATCGAACAGATTTTCGGCCAACAGTGGTTCCGTTTCTTCTGCTTCACGCACCGTTTCTTCGATTTCTTGTAGCAGATCATTCAGTTTTTGATTCTGCTCGCGGAGCGCATCGCCTAGCTGTCCCTCTTGTTCGTTTTCTTGGTCGTCGGGACTTCGGAGCCCAGTACCTTCTTGCTTCGTCGTTTGCTCTTGTTGAAGCAGTTCACCGATTTCCTGTTGACGGTTTTCCAGTTCGCGGACCCGATTTCGCATATCCCGCATTTGTTCTTCGAACTGGTTTGCTGAAGCCCGGCGTAACTCCTCACGCATATCCTCTAGCTCTCGCTGAGCACGCGTGCCGGAGTTCAACGCTGGTGTGACCTCGCCGCGCTGCAGTTGTTCAGCCGATTCACGCATCTGCTCACGAGTTTGTTCCAGCTGCTCACGCGTTTCCTGCATGGCTTCCTGGTTTTGCGACTCATCCAGACGTTCCATCAATTCGTCCGTGTCTCGCAGCATTTCTTCCTGCTGGTCTCGCAATCGTTTCAGTTGCCGCTGAATTTCTTCCTCTTCTTCTTCCGTTTCAGCCTGCTCAAGTGCGTTTTGCAACTCTTTGAGTTGTTTGTTTAAATCTTCCTGTCGCTGAGCCAATTCACGCAACCGGCTGAGTGCCTGACGCAATTCGGTCTCTGCCTGATCTTCTTCTTCCTGAGCGTTCCGCTCGGTTTCATAACGGTTTTGGTCGTTCTTCAGCTGTAGTTGATTCAGTTGTTGTTGCATCCGCTGTCGGGATGAACTTTGTTGACTCTGTTGGCTCTGCGACTGCTGTTGCATAGAAACTTCGTGCTCTCTCGCGCGGAGCTTTAGCAACGCCTGGTACGCCGCTCGTTCCGATGTCAGTGCGGGCGTCAGCGGTTCGATCGAGGAGTCTGAGTAGGCGGAAGTGAGCTGTTCTATGGCGTCGTTCATGTGTTGCTGCACATTCATCGCGTAGCCCCGCGACTCACTGTCTTGCAACTGTTGAGCAAGTTCCTGCAATTGTTGGGAAGCGGTTTGTTGCGACTCGATAATCGTCGACAGATCGTCCGCAAATAGCTTCGAAGGATCGTTAGGGACTTCGCGACGGATCAGCGTCCATGTTGCATTGACGATCTGCTTTTGAATGTCAGCCAGTTGTTCGGCGTCCTGTGCAGTCTGAGATTGCTGTTGTTGCTGTTGTTGTTGCTGCTGCTGTTGTTGACCAGGTTGTTGTTCGCCTTGTCGAAAGATCTCTTCGAAATGACGCACCTCGGCAAAGTACATGTCGCTGAGAGTGCGACGCGGGTGACCTTGCGCGTCGGTGTCTTCTGCCCAGAAGTAGTACGACAAGAGCTGATCAGGTTCCGCGTTGAGTGACTCAAAGTCCAGTTGGTGTTCGACGGTCCTCTTCTCGCGTCGATCACTAGACTCGCCCAGCACCAAGTCCTTGGGGGATTCATCGGCCAGTGTGTAGCTGACGCCGTAGCCTTTTAGCCCGTAGTCGTCTGATACTGTGGCCTTCACCACAAACACTTCTAACGGTGAAACGCGCGCATCGCGGGCCAGTTCCAGCTTTAGCTTCGGCGCCAAGTTCGGCGTGACCTTGGCTTTGATCACCGGCTTCACTCGATTCTCTCGACCATCAGCATCTGTCAGATGTAACTTCCACGTCGCGGATTCTGTTAGATCCATCGATACCAGGTGATTTAGCGGATCGGTTGAATCAAGCTGCAGTGGGATCGGATCCCCTTCGCCAACGGGCACCAACTTGGCGGAGATACCTGGCTTGTTGAGATGCATACTC
>CAYQMZ010000082.1:0-15184 GCA_964418725.1 uncultured Pirellulaceae bacterium | reverse complement strand
ACTACTAACGCTGTTCGCAGCAATCGCTTCCGCCGAGTCCGTCGATACGGCCTACGGCAAAGTGAGCGGTGTTGATTCTAAACATGAAGCTGTCGAAGTATTCAAGGGTATTCCGTTTGCCTCGCCGCCGATTGGAGATCTGCGTTGGCGTCCACCCGCAGCGCCTGAGAAATGGGATGGCGTTCGCGTTTGCGATAAGTTTGGTGCGAAGTCGTTACAGCGAAAGGGATGGAACCAGGGCGGTGCCAACGACAAGAGCGAAGACTGCTTGTACCTGAATGTTTGGACTCAACGCGACGGTCGTGAAAAGAAACGACCAGTCATGGTGTGGATTCATGGAGGCGGTTTTACGCAAGGCTCTGGTCACGAAAAAGGCTACGATGGTTCGCAGTTGGCAAGTCGCGGTGTCGTACTCGTTACGATCAACTATCGACTTGGTGCCCTTGGTTTCATGGCGCATCCGGAGCTTTCTGCAGA
Source organism: uncultured Pirellulaceae bacterium (assembly GCA_964418725.1). Taxonomy (GTDB): domain Bacteria; phylum Planctomycetota; class Planctomycetia; order Pirellulales; family Pirellulaceae; genus CAYNJG01. The sequence continues at coordinate 14,707 of CAYQMZ010000082.1, read as the reverse complement.
ATCACCGCACGGATCTTCGGGCAACTATGCGATTCTCGATCAAATCGCGGCACTCAAGTGGGTGCGTGACAACATTGCCTCGTTCGGTGGCGATCCAAACAACGTAACGATTTTTGGTGAGTCCGCTGGTGGGACGAGTGTCTACTTGCTGACGGCGACGCCACTCTCCAAAGGGCTGTTTCATAAGGCGATTTTGGAAAGCCCTTGGATTGATCCCAACATCTTTCGGGACTTAAGGAAGGAAACTTCCAATGGGCCATCGGTCGAGTTCGATGGCGAGGAATCGGCGAGAAAGTTGTTCGATAAAGCGGAGGGCTCACTCGCGAAACTCCGTGCGTTGTCGGCGGAAGAAGTCTTAGAGAAAGTGAAGCAGCGCTGGCCCGTCACAACTGACGGGTGGATCTTTCCCAAGGCCCCTCGTCAAATCTATGCGGACGGAGATCAGCACGACATCCCTGTGATCGTGGGAACGAATCGAGACGAAGGCACCATGTTCGCGCCACGGAAAGCGTTTGATTCCATGGATGCGTATCGAGCCGCGATGACAGAACGCTATGGGGAATACGGCGACAGGGTGGCTGACTTCTATGCTCCGAAGGACGCGAACCAGTTTCGAAAGACTCTAGTGCAACAGATCACTGATGGTTGGTTTGTTCAGCCCTCACGAGAGTTCGCCCGAGCGATGGATCGGCAAGGCTCGCGGGTGTGGATGTACCACTTCACAAAACCAGTTTGGGGCTGGATGGGAGCGGCGCATGCTGCAGAGATTGGCTATGTGTTTGGGAATCTTGAAGAGCCTTCCGCCGAAGACGGTAAGCTCTCTGATGCCTTCATGGATTACTGGATTCAGTTTGCCAAAACAGGTGACCCGAACGGAGACAGCCTCGTTGCTTGGCCCACGTACGATACTGTGGGCGATCGGCATCTAGAGATGAATGATGCGATTTCAGCTTCGTCTGGTCTGCGTTGCGAGGCTTGCGACTTGCTCGACCAGATCCTGAAAATCGGCGAAACAGTTAGTGAACCTGTTGCTTCGCCATAGTCCGCGCAAAGAATTCACGCGAACCGTGAATGCAATCCGGAACTAGGATTTCGGAACCTCGACCCAGAACCAACCACGAAGATCGCCTTCGCTGAAGCCCGTTGCCTGATCATTGGGATAGTTTTTGGCAAGCTGCGTCTTAACACCTGGCGCAAGCGAATCTTCGGGGCCATGACAGTTCAGGCATTTTTGCTGCAGCTTGATTGGCAGCAGAGCTCCGGCGGTGTTTTGGTCGATCTCAACAAACTGTGGCTCAACGGCGTCGGCGGTAGTTAGCTTCGTCGCCCACTCCGGTGCAACATTTTGGGAATTTCTTAGCTTCAGCGAAGTACGTCCGATCTTGACGTTGTGTTGTTCGCCCACACTCTCTGCGAAACGCGAAGCTTCTTTGCTGCAGACTTCGATAGCGGCCGCAGGGCCATCTGATTTCATCACCTCCATCAAGCGACCCGATAGCTGTTTGAAGAGTTCTTCTTTCGCGGCCATCGCCTTTTCTTTGGTCGTCGGTGAGACCGTCGTTTCAACCGGATCAGCCTTTGTCTGAGCAACGGGAGTCTCCGTCCGCTGGCAACCAACAACTGCTACGAGAAGCAAAATGAAAATGCGTTTCATCGTTGTGTTCCTTTCCAGTGAAAAGCAAGTTACACGACGATGCCTTTTCGGTGACTGCGGGGGCCACGGCAGGAGGCGAAAGCGAAGCAAAGAGGCTGGTCGCGCGTGCACTCAAGAGTTTAAGCAAGATGGCGTATAGATGCAGCGGCAATGAAGGCCTTACTTGCTGTGCAAGTCTGACAGCGAAGGGCGTTGGTAGATCTGACAGACGCGAGATTGAAGGTCGACGCAATGCGAAAGCGTTCCGCGTAGATTCGGAACGCTTCCCCTTGCTTGTCGCTGCTTACGCCTTTCGACGGAATGCCAAGCCAACTACGCCGCTGATCAACAGCAGTAGGCTACTGCTTGGTTCTGGCACGGAAGCGGCCGCGCCGACCGAGGTGCCAAAGTTGTTCGAGAGAATCAAGAAGTCAGCAAACGCAACATCTCCACTGCAGTCGATGTCACCTTGTGAGGCTCCCTCGACTTCTGTCCCGAAGTTTGCTGACAGAACCAAGAAATCTGCGAACGCAACTTGTCCGTCGCCGTCGAGGTCGCCTTGCGTGGTTGGGTCACAAATCGGGCCAACGTCTTCTGTTTCCGGAGGGTGCACTAGGAACCCAAGTCCGAATCCGGTGACGTCATCCAGTGGATCAATGAAATCAAAATTGACTGTGTTATCAGAGAGTACCAGCAAGTTTCCGATCTGTGGATTGTCACTAAGAATCGAACCGTGGCTGTAGAAGTCGAGGCTTCCGCCGGGCGCGGTGTCCGTCTGATCGTCAGCCTGACCACGGCTGTAGATTGGATACAGAACTTCTCGATCGGGATCCGTCGGATGTCGACCAACACCTAATGCTTCCGGCAGGCCAACTTCATAGCCTTCCGTAAGTGGACCGTCTTCGCCTTCATACCAGAAGTAGAAGTTCGTGTAGTTTTCTAGTACCTCGTCGAATGGCAAACCGACAAAAGAATCAGCCTTGGCATTTGGGTACTGAATCCCTGTCGCCGAGAAGCCCCAGAATTCGATATCATCGCCGGCTGGGAACTCGTTCTCTGGAGAGCGAATTACAAACTCCAATAGTTCGCCAGGGTCCGAAAACACATCGGTGGTTACGGTGGTTTCAGTTGCCACGTTGACGATCGAAATCGGCGACGAAATGCCTTCGAAAACGGTTGCTGTTGGCTCTACTGTTACATCGCCAACCGCTTGAGGACCCGCACCGAAAGCAATGTCGACAGCCGGCTGCCCAGAATCAAACACTTGGCAGTTTTCGGCGCTGGGAACATCGTTGCCTAGCGGTCCATCCTCGACGCGGCAGTCAGAGCCAGTGGTGTTCGTTAGACGCACGACCCCGACGTTCTCGTTCCGCATGTTAAACGTAGATGCTTGGAAGCTAACTCCGTCCAGCGATGATTGGGCAAGTGTGAAGCTCCACAAACATGGAAGTAGCAGAAGTGTTGTGACGACCAAACGTTTCATGTTCAACCCGCTCGCTGAGATGTGACGTAACTTTGCAATCGCTACGATCGCGACGACCCGCAAGCCCTGATTTTACTCGCTCACTTCAGCTTCAAGTAGCATTCGTCACGACTATTTTGCGAGGAATCGCGCTACCTCAGCTCACCAGAGGTGCTGCGAGCACGGCTCGAGCGTTAAAAAATCTTATCCCTGGATGTTCTTCCAGATGTCTTCGATTTCGCTTCGCAGTTTCGCAACTTCGGCCTTCAGTTCGTCGACCTCGCGCTGAAGAGCAGAATTGTTTGAGGATGATGAACTGCCGCTTGAAGTGGACCGCTTCGGCGCGGGACTGGCTGCGGCTGCTTCTGCCGCCTCAGCTGCTCGCGTGCGAACTTTATCCATCTCTTCTTCGCGGTAGAGAGCGTGCGTTACGATCTGGCCGCGACCCTCGGGCGTGAGGGACAAGATCAAGCCACGGTCAATGAGTCCGGAAACGATTGGACGCAATTCGGCCACGTCTTTAATAGGCTCCATTCGCGCGGCCCGGCCGCGGAGCTCGCCCACAGTTTGTGACCCACGCAGCAACAGTTCGATCATCACTGCCGATTCAACTTTGCTAACGCCCAACCACTCGTAAATATAGTGTTTGAATTTGGCGACACGGCCTCCGCCTTGGACTTCGCTGACTGCACCCATGGCCCGCAGTTTTTCCAAAGCATTCTCAACATCAATCGACTCCACGTTCATCTGCGGGTAGCGATTGCTCTTTTGATTGCAGCCATTCACCAGTGCGTTCAGGGACAACGGGTAAGCATCAGGCGTCGTCTTAGCCTTCTCACCCAGAACGCCAAGAATGCGACGTTCCAGCGACGAGACCGGTTTCCATTTCGGGGCAGGCGCCGCGTCCGCTTCCTGAGATGTTTCGGTATCGCTCATATCTTCATCCTTCCGATTCTCGCGTCTTCGATCCGCAGTCCGAGAACGTTAGCCGCAACGGCTTGCTGATTCGCACGCCGAGAAACCCGCCTAGGCCCCGATCAACTCACGTTTTTGGTGTCCAATATTCAAGCAATCTTCCGGCAAATCCGTATGCCGTACAAGCTGACTCTTAGCGTCCACGTTGCCTCCAAGGCCAATTGGGCATAGCTTAGACCGGATACTCGAGCATGGAGACCTCAGTTGAGCAACCAATTATCCGGCAAACGCATCCTTTCCTTTGTTGGCGACATCTACGAAGACCTTGAATTGTGGTACCCCAAATTGCGGATGATCGAGGCGGGGGCTGAATTCGTGTGCGCCGGGCCGGAAGCCAACCGGACCTACGACGGCAAGAACGGCTACCCTTGTGTATCCGATGCGAAGATCGACGACATGAATGCGTCGGACTTCGACGGCTTACTTTGTCCCGGCGGCTTTATGCCTGATAAGCTGCGTCGCGATCCGAAGGTGTTGCAGATCGTGCGGGACTTCCATCAGCAGGGCAAACTGATCGCTGCAATTTGTCACGGTGGCTGGATTCCAATTTCGGCGAAAGTGTACGACGGAGTACGCGTCACTGGCTCTTTGGGCATTAAGGACGACCTCGTGAACGCCGGGGCTGTTTGGGAAGACTCGGCGGTTGTGGTTGATCGACATTTCGTTAGCAGTCGAAAGCCAGATGATTTGCCTGACTTCTGCAAAGGCATGCTCCAGGTGCTTGCTGGCTGAGAGTCTTTTGCGATTTGGTGACGCGTTCACGCGCTGTCGCGACGCACTTGGCTTTCCGCTGTGACGGCTTCACCTTACGATGCAATGGACAGCAGGATCGGATGCTTGTTGCTGCGAAGCTCTTTAAAGTGGTTGAATGGAATACGCGTTGGAAGTTTGCCAGGTTGCGAAACGGTTCGATCGTGTGCAAGCGCTTTCGGACGTTTCGTTCGGTGTGCGACCCGCGGAGAAGCTCGCATTGTTGGGGCCAAACGGAGCTGGCAAAACCACGAGCGTCCGTTGCATCTCCGGTCGCGTGACTCCGGATCGCGGTCACGTTCAGTTAATGGGCCGTCGCCTTCCACCTCGAGGCAGTCGCGAGTCACTTGGCTTCGTGCCGCAGGATCTCGCGATTTACCCAGACCTGACAACGAAGGAAAACCTTGAAGCCTTCGGTCGATTTCATGGCCTCCGCGGCGGCGTCTTGCGACAGTCCGTGGACTGGGCCTTACAGTGGACCGGGTTAGCGGATCGATCACATCACCAACCGAAGACGTTCTCTGGTGGAATGAAGCGGCGAGTCAACATTGCTTGCGGCGTCATGCATCGTCCGCACGTCGTGTTGTTGGACGAACCGACAGTCGGCGTCGATCCTCAAAGCCGTGAACGCATCTTTCAAATGTTGGAAGACTTGCGCCAGGATGGAACATCGATCCTGCTAACTACCCACCACTTGGACGAAGCCGAAACCCAGTGCGATCGCATCGTGATCATTGACCACGGCCGAGTCATCGCCGATGGCACGCTGAACGAGCTCGTGGGCGAGACGATTGGCATGAATCGCCGTGTCACTGTTCGCCTGACCCAACCGCTGCAATCTAGCAATGGGTTCGCGATGGATGAAACACTGACAGAGGTGAAAGCTGAAATCGGTGACGTCGTGCGCGAACTGCCGGAGCTACTTGCAAAGATTAACGAAGAAGGTGGTCAAATTGACGATGTCGAGGTCCGGCCTCCGTCACTTCACGCCGTGTTCCTTCATCTAACCGGTCGGGAGCTGCGGGAATGATCTGGGCTGTCATCAAGATCGGTTGGCAACGGATGCTTCACGGCAGGTTAGAGCTGTTGCTGACGTTCGTCGTGCCCGTCGCGTTCTTCACGATTTTCGCGATGATCTTCGACAAGCAGATGGGCACCGGCGGGAAACTGCGTGTGCGGGCACGTGTCGTTGATAATGACCAGAGCGAAACAAGTAAGGCGATCACGAAACGGCTGACCGAAGAAGCGACCATTGAAACGTTGAAAGTGCGTGACAAATTCCAAGGGTTTGATGGAACGGCAGTAGAACTTTCGACCGAGCTCGTGCGACGCGGCACGATCTCTCTGGCCGTGATTATTCCCAGCGGCTGGGAACGAACCATGCTCGACGGAAGTGTATCGCCAACCCAAATCGAGCTCTTGGCAGACTCCTCCAACCCAATCGCTCCGAAGGTCATGGCTGCGCTGGTGCAGCGAACCGCCAGTGAGTACTTGGCCAAAGCGATACAAGAAAAACAACAAGGCCAACAGCCCATTCGGCATGGTGCTCCAGCCGATGCGAGATCAACGTCACCTTCAGTGACTCGCAATGCCGGGCGCACAGTACAAGCTTCTTTCGAAACCGATGGCACTAATGACGGCATCGGCGCGGAAGCCGTCTCCAACCGAAGCGCGACCGGCCCAATGGTCGTCGGAGTAAATACGCGCGACGTGCTGGCTGAGAACAAGGTAAACCCTGTCGTATCCATGTATGCGGCTGGCATAGCGGTGATGTTCTTGCTGTTCAGCGCGACAGGGCACAGCGGTTCGCTGTTAGACGAAGAGGAGAATCAAACACTAGAGCGATTGATGTGTTCGCGACTGAATATGTCGCAACTGCTCGTCGGAAAATGGTGTTGGCAGACGATCGTTGGCTCGCTGCAGGTCTGCGTGATGTTCGTTTGGGCCCAACTTTTATTCGGAGTGGACCTGCTCAATCACCTTCCCGGCTTCACGTTGATGACGCTTGTTACAGCAGGAGCCGCCAGCAGCTTTGCGTTGTTTTTGGCTGCCGCCTGTCGCACTCGAGCTCAGTTAAATGCGATTTCGATCATCGTGATCTTGACGATGTCGGCGCTCGGCGGAAGCATGGTGCCACGCTACATCATGAGCGAGCGAATGCAGGAAATTGGGCACTACACGTTTAACGCCTGGGCGCTGGATGGATTCACAAAGGTCTTCTGGCGAGATCTCACGCCGATTGACCTCTGGCGGGAAACGACGGTGCTGGGTGCATCGGCAGTTGTTCTTCTCATCTCGGCCCGCTTACTGGCTCGCCGCTGGGAAACGGAATAACCCGAATCTGCCACCGCTTCAATTGCCTAAGCGGCTCACGGTCGCTATTTAGCCCGAAATCGGTCTTCGTGCCGCGGCCTGGGATCCTAGTGAAGCTGCCAAGGATCGGCTATGATGGTTGGCCAAATAGGATTTCCCATTACGGAATTAGGCATCGCGTCGCATGGCAAAACGCAAAACTACGAAAAGCCGAATGGATTTGAGGGCTGAGGCAGAAGCTGCTGAGGCACTCGAAAAAGAAGGCAAAAAGAAGAAGAAAAAGAAGGCAAAACGAAAGTCCCGAAAGAAGGCGGATGCGGATGTTCGCATGAAGCTGTTTTGGGGCGTTTTCAATCAGTCCATGAAGCGTGTGGCGCTGTACGATTTCAGCCAGCAAAAAGAAGCCGAGAAGAAGGCGGAAGAGCTATCGAAGAAGTCTCCGCACTTTGTTCAGAAGGTGAAAGAAGTCATCGAGGAATAGACTCGATGCTCGACTTAGCCGGTTCGTTATCGACCGGTGTGATCCGCAAACTCGGAGCAACGTTTTTGTGGCGATCAGAAACCTATGCCGACTGTTCTTAGTTTTGACGATTTCGGCAGCCAGCCTGATGGGCGATGAGAGACCAATTGTCATCGCCCATCGCGGAGCATCTGGCTATCTCCCCGAACATACGCTGCCGGCTGTCAGCTTGGCGTATGGTATGGGGGCTGACTTCATCGAACAGGATCTCGTGCTGACGAAGGACTCAGTCCCCGTTGTCTTGCACGATATTCACATCGATACGGTGACCGATGTCCGCCGACAGTTTCCCGAGCGCGCCAGGTCAGATGGCCGCTACTATGCGCTGGACTTCACGCTCGCGGAACTGAAGACACTGCGCGTTAGCGAACGGGTGGATGCCAAAACTGGCAAGCCCGTTTTTCCCAAGAGGTTTCCGCAGGGTAAGTCTGTCTTTCGCATTCCAACGCTTGAAGAAGAACTCGAGCTGATTGCCGGGCTAAATGCGACCACCAAGCGAACTGTTGGGATCTATCCGGAAATCAAGAATCCCGCGTGGCATCGAGAACAGCAGTACGACATCAGTTCGATCGTTGTCAAAGTGTTAGGTAAGCACGGATTCACGGAACGCTCGGATGCTTGTTACCTCCAGTGCTTCGATCAGAGCGAGTTGATTCGCATTCGTCGTGACATGGGCGTAAAGCTCAAGCTGATTCAATTGCTCGGTAGCAAACCTGCCAGACTGCTCACGAAATCGGGACTTGCTGAGATCGCGACGTACGCTGACGGCATTGGCCCTTCGCTGGGGACGGTTCTCTCGAAGGATGGTTCCCCCACGGAACTGATCGGCTGGGCACACGAGCAGGGGCTACTGGTGCATCCCTATACGTTTCGGCTTGATGGTTTGAATGGTTTTTCAAGCGGCAAATCTCTGCTTGAAGCTGTTTTCGACCGAGGCCACGCGGATGGTTTGTTCACAGACTTCCCGCATGTTTGCGTGGAGCATTTAAGGCCGTGAGCAGTCTTCATCGGACGTTCGTCTTCCCTTGGGTTCTGATTCTCTGCGCGTCGTTCCATGTAGTCTCGGCAAAAGATCAGCTCCAAGTCGGGCGACCACCAAAGTCGCTTGACGTACCTGCATATTTTCAAAAGTACATCAGCGCTAACGGCTATCCCATCATCTCTACCAGCCGCGTCAATGACTACGCGTTGAAAGAGGCCGCCTTTTTGGTGAACGCGATGCTGGGCGAACGTCCCGACATACGCGACGCCATGATTGCCAACGGATCACGGCTAGTGGTTATGGCTCACGACGAGTTCACGACGGACAATCCGTTCCACGCACGTTTGAAACCGAAAGACTATTGGGACAAGCGAGCTCGTGGGTTGGGTGGCAGTGCCGATGATCCAATTTGTTCGTGTGCGGAAGAGAATCTACTGGCATTCGAAGGCGATCCTTACCACTCTGAAAACATCTTGATCCACGAGTTTGCTCACAACATCCACCTCGTCGGACTGAACAAGGTCGACCCGACGTTTGATGTCCGACTGAAGGCTGCTTTTGAAAAGGCCATGCAGCAAGGACTGTGGAAGACGAAATACGCGTCGGTCAACAGAGCGGAGTATTGGGCAGAAGGCGTCCAGTCGTGGTTCAGCAACAACCGCGAGCCCGATCACGACCACAATCACGTGAATACGCGAGCAGAGCTGGTCGACTATGATCCAGGCCTCGCGAAGCTCTGTGAAGAAGTCTTCGGGGCGACCAAGTTGGTATACACGAAGCCAACCACGCGGCTACGCGGCCACATGAAAGGCTATAATCCCAAGGCTGCCCCGCGTTTCGCTTGGCCAAGCAGATTGAAGGCGGCAAGCAAAGCCATCCAAGCCGAGATCGAAGAACGTACGAGCACTAGCGAGTAGTCCTCGTCCAGCTTCATCATTGGTTGTTGAACCGACGTCGCATCAGCCGTGGGGATCAGGCCGACGTGACTTTCAAGCTTGGACTGTTCTCTAGTTGAACGTTCGAGCCTGGCCACCAATATCCAAGTCTCCATAGAAGACCGTGGGCTGTCAAAACGCCGATGAGGTTGGCGAACCAGTCGAAGATGTCGCAGCGTCGCCCAAAGTACGGCTGAGTCAATTCGTCGAATGCGCCATACGCCAAGACAACCAAAGTCAACGTAATCGCCGTCGCGAGGAATAGATTGCGTGAGTCGGTAACCAGGCCTCCTAAGCGTCCACTACGCAAGCACCACATCAGCAGCAGGGTCGTTCCGCAATACGCTCCGAAATGGAATAGTTTGTCGATCATCGAAAACTCAGCGGGGTAGCTGGATTGATCGAGGACTGTACCGCTAAGGTTGATATGCGTTAGCGAGAATGTGGCGGCCAAGTAGCTGCCAAGAACGGCCATTCGAAGTATCCCGGATCTAGTGGACAGCCAATCAGCCAGTCGACGTTCGGTCGAGGCTCGAAAAATCGAGGTGACACCTAGTAGAGCAGGGGTGTTCTCAGGGCGAAGATGATCGCCTTGCCCCACGGATTTTGCGGACGCGAACTGCAAGCTCATGGAATGAATATTCTTTTTGAGCCGCTGCGGTCGCAGAGGCGAAGGGATCGTGATGGATTTACGCTAAACGTTCGCTGTAGATTGCGTGCAATGATCTCCGCACGCCCGGGGTCACGTCCGCCCAACAGCCATTGCCGTCAGTACAAACATAGCTCACGCCCGCCCCATGAAATGCGAATTCATCCGCGGAAGCGAAGGCAACTCTACTTTGGCGAATTGAAATCGCCGAACGTAACGCGTTCAATCGCGCCACCACACGAAGCAGCTAGAGGCTGCTCCAACGGTATCAACCGTCCCTTGAAATTACGTCTTAGTAACTACATACGTACGCTGACAGCAAGAGTTCGCAAGAAACTGCGACAAGCACTAACGCGTGGGCAAACCCGCTAGGTTTTGTCACGGTCAGATTAAGTCCGTGTGCGTGGTGGTGGGCCAGTGTTGTTTGGTGCAATGCCCCAGAGAAAAAGGCGACGCAAATGGAGTCGGCCGCGAGCTGCATATGAAAAAAGCCGACTCACATGAGTCGGCCGCGGCCTTCCATACGAAAAAAGCCGATTCACAATGAGCCGGCTTTTGAATGATCTTCGATTCTTGACTGGCTTAGAAACGCCCTGTCATCCCGATGTTCAAACCGTGCAGGAAGTAGACATCGTCGCCGAAGTCAGCTTCTGGTCGATTACTGTTGATCGGATCCAAGTCAAACAGCAATCCTTCGTCGACTGCCCGATCCATTGTGCCAGCACGCGTCACGCGGCTGACCAGAATGAACGTATAGCCAACAGTGAAATCCAGGTTTTGGGTTACGCCGTATCCGAGATTTAGGTTCACCTCTGGGATCACAGCAAAATTCGATTCATCGTGCGAGCCGATATTCGTTTCTTGCGAAAACAAACCGCCCTCAAGATTGAACGGCGAAAAGCCTGTAACTGTGTTAACCGTCTGGCCGCTCACGGCGACGTCGCTGGTCATGATCCCCAGAGCCACTTTCGCCAGATAGTCCATGGACCAGCGGCCTTGGTGATAGTTCCCGGCCATGCCGATATCCAGGCCATGGAAGCGGTTCTCAATGTCGAATCGATCTTGAACCTCGCTAAGGGTACCTGCCGGGACGTTCGAGCCGTCCGGTGGATTCGTAATCAGAGTGCTGGCGTTGATCGATAGCGTTTCGTCGAAGCTGAAGTTGCGATAACCAATCAGCCAATCGCGACGATAGTTACAGCCTGTTTCACTCAGCTGTCGCATCAAGATTTCCCAGCTGCGTACATCGCCAGTAATCGAGACGGCAACCTGTCCGTTGCGTTCGTTTGGTACCGTCAACGTCAAGGCATCTTCTCCAGGGCCATCGGTTCCTCCGATGTCCGTATTGAAGAACGGTATTCCTAAGAAGTTGAAATCGTTGGGGCCAGCACTGAAGGATACCGAGCGGTCGCCGACCTCAAAGTATCTACCCATGATTCCGCGAGTATGGCTGGCGTCCATCCAGGCTCCGGCTTCGATACGATAACCTTCCAACGGGTCATCGCTGTACTCGCCGCCGAATTCAACTCGCGTCTCAGGGGCGCCCAAGGTCAGCAATCGATTGTTCGCTGGAATTCCAGAACTGGAAGTAACAAGTGGGATCGTATCGCCGTCCTTCTCGTACCAAGCCAGGTAGTCGGCTCGAAGCCAAATTCCTAAACTCGCTGGCGGACATGAGAATCCAGGGCCAGAGTAATCACTGCAGCCAGAGCAGCCGATGCTGCCGCATGCTGTGCAACCAGTGAAGCCCGTTTGTACGACCCCTTGATTGACAGATGAACCGACGACGTTGTCCATGACAATCTCGTCAGCAACCCCTGGTGACATCACCATGCCATCGGGGAGGATTGGCGTCTCTAGATTCAGCGGCGCCATCTGTTGTGCATGTGCGGAGGCACCAAGGAAGGCTGCGCCGACCAGTCCCAGCACGAGTGTCCAAGTAAATCCTGGACGGGTTATCTTTGCAACATCCACCATTTCGCCGTTCCCCTTGGTAACGCGCTGTCTCGTATACAGATTGTGCCCCCCGCGAGCGAAAATGCGGGCTGTAGCTGTTGTGTCGGCAATCCCTGTTTTGCTGGTTGAGTAAAATCCTTCTTTTCCGATGTGCAGCGAACATGCATAAAATGGGAGGGTGAATGAAAGGCGCGGAATCCGCACTTCTGTCGTAAAATGAGCGGGTGTCGTCAACCAGCCACAAAATCCGGTTTGCCCGCGAATAACTTGTGTTCCGAGACGTTTTTTGTTGGAAAATGGAAGCGAGGCTCGTCCTGCTACGGCCGAAACCGGGCGATTCTGCCACCAGTTTTCGCGTGGGCGATAGCACCTGCACCCGTGAGCCATATAGAAGAACACCATGAGCGAAGAACCAATAGTCGCTGAATCCAATGCGAGTTTTGACGGCGCCGAAGAGGTGTCGACGGGTCGGACTTGCGTCACCCCCATCAATCGCACGCTGACCGGCGGAGTCACCAATCAACTCACGGGCCTTCGCCAGGGAGTTGCTGGTTGGAAGATTGCTACGTGGTCTGGATTGATTCCGAAGGTCCGTGAACTGGCCGACAAGTACAGCAAGATGGCCGATGACCAACTTCGGAAGGAGAGTCTGTCGCTACGCTATCGCGCCAAGAGTGGCGAGCCACTCGCAAGCATGATCACCGAGGGATTTGCACTCGTGATCGAGGCGGCGGACCGCGCGTTGGGCATGCGGCACTTTGATGTGCAGTTGCTTGGTGGCATGACGCTATTCCACGGAGCCATCGCGGAGATGGCAACTGGTGAAGGCAAAACGCTGACTGCGACGCTACCGATGTATATGCGCGCGTTGCCTGGCAAAGGGGCATTGCTCGCAACAGTCAACGACTACTTGGCAGCTCGTGACGCTCAAGAGATGGGCGAGGTCTACAAATTGTTGGGGATGAGCTGTGACGTTGTAACGACTGAGATGAGTCGGCCACAGCGACGCAAGGCCTACAACTGCGACATCACTTACGGTACCGCGAAGGAATTTGGCTTCGACTTTCTACGAGATCGACTTGTAATTCGACAATTGAAGCAACAACAGCTCGCATACTTTGATGGTGGGAATGAGGAAGGCGGTGAAAGCCCCGTTCAACGCGAGCCGTATTATGCGTTGGTCGACGAAGCTGACAGTATTCTGATTGACGAAGCCAGAACACCGCTGATCATCAGTGCGATTCCTGGCGACGATGAGGCTGAAATCATCGCCACGTACAATTGGGCTTCGCAGTTCACTGATCAGTTCGTCGAGGATGAGCACTACGAATACGACCACGAGAAAAAGAAGGTCGAATTGTTGTTGCCAGGGCGACAACTAGTACGAGCATTGCCAAAGCCTCCGGAACTCGACGAGGTTGGGCTGATCGATTGCTACGAGTTCACCGAACGAGCCGTCAAAGTCAAACGAGACTTCTTGCGCGACCAACACTACGTGGTGAAGGACGGCGAAATTGTGATCGTTGACGAATCGACGGGGCGATTAGCGGAAGGACGGAAGTGGCGCGACGGTATTCACCAATCGATCGAGGCCAAAGAGGGCGTCGAGGTAACGATGGACACGGGGCAGGCAGCTCGAATCACGGTCCAAGACTTCTTCATGCGTTTCGAGCAACTAGGCGGCATGACTGGAACGGCAGTCAGCTCAGCCAAAGAGTTTCGCAAGATCTATAAGAAGTCAGTGTGTCCAATCCCAACGAACAAACCGGCGCAACGCAAAATACTTCCCGAGCAGATTTTCGGGACGGCGATGGAAAAGTGGAATGCGATTGCGGACGAAGTGCTCGAGATGCGTAAGATCGGCCGTCCTGTCCTCATTGGTACGCGAACCATTGACCACTCACAGATTCTGTCGCATCTGCTGAATGAACGCGGAATTGAGCATCAAGTCTTGAATGCTCACCATGTTGCGATCGAAGCTGAAATCGTCGCCAAGGCAGGTGAGTTTGGCAAAGTCACGGTGGCGACGAACATGGCCGGTCGCGGAACTGACATCAAGCTGCCGGACGACGTCGCGGACCTCGGCGGACTCCACGTAATCTGTTCAGAGATCCATGATTCAGCTCGAATCGACCGGCAGCTTGTACGGAGATGCGGTCGACAGGGCGATCCCGGATCGGTGCGACAATATATGTCGTTGGACGACGAGATTCTGACGACAGGTCTGGGACCCAAGAAAGCGAAGCGTCTGCGGGAACGCGGTGAGAAGAGCAAAGGCAATTTGAAGGGCATGGGGAACACATTTCGCCGTGCTCAAGCCAAGGTGGAGGCCAAGCATCTCCGAGACCGAAATATGCTCTTACACCACGAAAAAGAGCGAAAGAAGATGCACCGCGAACTGGGCCAAGATCCCTACCTCGATACTCCCAGCTAAATCCAAAATTCCTCCCGCGCCTGCTGTCGACGCGACTTCGGACGCGGTGTATACTTCGGTCACAATCGCGGGGTGGAGCAGCCCGGTAGCTCGCGAGG